>JAWKUA010000016.1 GCA_041398785.1 Planctomycetaceae bacterium
CGGCGGCTACGACGCTTCCGCCGGCGGAACCACGCCGTGGGCTGATCCCGCCGACGTCGGATATCTCATCGGACAGCCGGCGGAGGGAAACCCAAAGCACGCTTACACGGATTCTTCATCGTCCGCCACCAGCATGACCGCGGGCATCAAGACCTATAACAATGGCGTGAACGTCGGTCCCGGCGGAGAACAGGTATCGACGATCGCTCACGAACTGCAGGAGCAGGGCCGGGCCGTCGGTGCTGTTTCGTCCGTACCCATCAGTCATGCCACACCGGCGGCAGCCTATGCCCACAACGTGACACGGAACGACTACCAGGACATTTCCCGAGACATGCTGGGACTGCCCTCGATCGCTCATCCGGATCATCCCCTGTCCGGAATGGACGTCGTGATCGGCGGCGGATTTGGCACGAAAGGCGATGAAGGCAGGGCACAGGGCTCCAACTACGAACCCGGAAACATCTACCTGGCGGACAGCGATCTGCGTCGCGTCGACGTCAGACACGGCGGGCAGTATGCCGTGGCTGTTCGAACTCACGGGAAAGACGGCAGCCGGCTGCTGCGGGATGCCGCACGCACAGCTCGAGAAGGTGGCCATCGACTGCTGGGGTTCTTCGGCATGGGAGCCTACAACGGCCACCTGCCCTTTCAGACAGCAGACGGCAGTTATGACCCGGTCCCCGGAAACGGCAAGAAAGCAGAGACACTGACGCCGGCAGATGTCTCTGAAAACCCGACGCTGGCGGATATGACGGAAGCAGCCATTTCCGTTCTGAAAACAAACCCCAACGGGTTCTGGCTGATGGTGGAAGCCGGCGACGTCGACTGGGCCAACCACGACAACAACATCGACAACAGTATCGGAGCCGTCAACAGCGGCGACGACGCGATCCGGACGATCACCGACTGGGTGGAACGTCACAGCAACTGGAACGAATCGCTGGTGATCGTCACCGCGGACCACGGCCATATGCTGCAGTTGACCAGGCCCGAACTGCTGATCGACGGCACGTCTCCGTAGCGAATTGTTCCAGAATCGACTCCCGCCGGTTCCGCCGATCCTTTGAATCACAAGGGACGCGTCCGTGTCATCGCGAACGATCTCATGAAGGCCGCCGTCTTCGAAAAATTCCAGAAACCTCTGACGGTCCGCGACGTCACTGATCCACGGCCTCAAGCGGATTCAGCGATCATCCGGGTGCAAGCGTGCGGAATCTGTCGCAGTGACTGGCACGGATGGATGGGGCACGACAGCGATGTCCGGCTGCCGCATGTTCCGGGACATGAACTTGCCGGCACCATCGCGGAAGTCGGCAGTGCTGTCCGAAACTGGCATATTGGCGATCGTGTCACGACGCCCTTTTGCTGCGGCTGCGGAACGTGCCGCCAATGTGTCACCGGCAATTCACAGATTTGCGATCGCTACACGCAGCCGGGCTTTACGCATTGGGGCGCGTTTGCGGAACTTGTCGAAATCCGGCACGCTGACGTCAATCTGGTGGCACTTCCGGAATCGATTGAAGATGTCACGGCTGCCAGTCTCGGCTGCCGATTCGCCACGGCATTTCGGGCAATCGTGGACCAGGGACGCGTCCGCGGCGGCGAGGTTGTCGCGGTCCACGGCTGCGGAGGAGTCGGGTTGTCTGCGGTCATGATCGCGGCTGCCGTCGGGGCACGCGTGATCGGTGTTGACGTCGATCCGGCTCGGCTGAACCTGGCAAGTCAGTGCGGCGCGGACGCCGTGCTGAATGCCGCGGAAACGCCGGACGTCATCGCCGCCATTCGTGAATTGACAGACGGCGGAGCACACGTCTCGCTGGATGCACTCGGCAGTCGCGCGACGTGTTTCAATTCGGTGAAATGCCTTCGGAAGCGCGGCCGCCATGTTCAGGTCGGACTCACGCTGGGAAGCGATTCAGACCCTGCCGTCCCGATGAGCGACGTCATTGCTGGAGAACTGGAGATCTTCGGAAGCCACGGAATGCCGTCAGCCGACTACCCCGCCATGCTGCAGATGATTCAGCGAAAAGCGCTGCAGCCGCAACGACTGATCGGTGACCTTGTCTCACTAAGCGAAGCCGCCGCGCTGCTGCCGCGAATGAATGAATTCCCCGGCACGGGCGTGATCGTGATCGATCGCTTTTCCTGATCGTTGCCGTTTCACCTGGAATTTCGTAGGTTGAAGGTTCGTAGGGGCGGCCAGATGCTGTTCCCGAATCATTTTGGAATGGAGTCCGTGGTGGTGAACTAACTTCAGTTGAGGAGAATCCTGATGCCGAAGGTCACGTATGGTGGTGAAAACGGACAGACGATCGAGTTCGAAACCAGCGACGACTTGCTGGCTGTCAGAACTCGCGGCGGCCGGACGCTGTCCAGCCGAGCACTGGCTCCGCCACAACTGGCCGTTATGGAAGACATGGAACTGGCATTTTCCTTCCCGGAAGCCAACGTCGAAGTCTATCGCCGCACGAAAGGTCGTTCGAAGACGGCTCTGGAAAACACCAAGCGCGAGCTGAGGCAGTTTGCAGACACACGATTCGCCGGACGAGTGCTGGTGCAAAAAGGGTCGCAGGATCCCGTGGTTTACACCGAGAACCTGTTCGTCAAGTTTGAGGATTCGTGCAGCGAGAATTACTGCCAGGACATCCTGAATCAGATTGGTCTGACGGTAAAGCGATCGCTGCCGTACGCTCGTAACGCGTTTTTTGTCGAAGCGCCGGAAGGTACCGGCCAGCAGGTCTTCGACATCGCTCAAACGCTGCTGGAACGCGAAGACGTCGAACTGGCGCATCCCGAGCTTGTCCGGCAGAAGGAACTGCGAACGATCTTCGAGCCGCAGTGGCATCTGAAGAAGACGACCGTCAACGGCCAGCCAGTGGACGCCGGCACCAGTGTCGATGCGGCTCACCAGTTGGCGACGGGCGAAGGCATTACGATCGCCGTGATCGACGACGGAGTTGACATCGATCACGAAGAATTTTCATCGCCCGGCAAGATCGTCGCACCCCGGGACACTTCGTTTTCCGTCAGCGATCCCCGCCATGCGAATCCTCGGCCGCGGGTCGGCGACAATCACGGCACAGCGTGCGCCGGAGTGGCCTGCGCGGACGGGCGATTCGGCGCCAGCGGAGTGGCTCCCGGAGCGCGGCTGATGCCCATTCGAAACGTCAGTTCGCTCGGGTCGCAGGCCGAAGCGGACGCGTTCCACTGGGCGGCGGACAACGGCGCGGACGTGATTTCCTGCAGTTGGGGGCCGCGCGACGGCAGATGGTTCGACCCCAATGATCCGCTGCACAACACATTCGTTCCGCTACCCGACAGCACTCGGCTGGCGATTGAATACGCGATCAACAACGGCCGCGGCGGACGAGGCTGCGTGATCTTCTGGGCGGCCGGAAACGGAAACGAAAGCGCTGACAACGATGGCTATGCGGCCAGTCCGCATGTGATCGCGGTGGCCGCGTGCAATGACCGAAGCCGGCGCAGTGTGTACAGCGACTTTGGCGATGCCGTGTTCTGTTCATTTCCCAGCAGCGACTTCGGATGGCCCGCACAGGGTCATCCTGAACCGCTGACGCCTGGCATCTGGACGACAGACCGTTCCGGCCGCGACGGCTACAACCATGGCGACTTGCAGACGGGAGATCTTGCCGGCAACTACACCAACAGCTTCGGAGGAACGTCCAGCGCGTGTCCGGGAGCGGCTGGTGTCGCGGCGCTTGTGCTGTCCCGCAACCCGGCGCTGAGATGGGACGAAGTTCGCCGCATTCTGGGAAGCTCCAGCGACCGCATCGACCCGCAGGGCGGCAACTACGACGCGGCCAGTGGTCACAGTGCGTTTTACGGTCACGGCCGCCTGAACGCGGAAAAAGCCGTTCGCGCCGCGGTCGCCGACGAACCGCTGGAGAACGTCATTGTCGCCGCACGGTTCAACGCCGAGATCAATGACTTCCGGAGGACCTCAGTTCGGCTTCAGGTCGGCGAGACGCGCGAACTTTCCTTGTTGCGCGTGGAGGTCGAAATTCAGCACACCTACATCGGCGATCTTGTCGTGCAACTGATACCGCCGGAGGCGTCAGGATTGGATCCCGTCGTGCTGCACAACCGGGAAGGCCGCGGGACGCATGACATTCATCGAGTCTACGACGCGGCCAGCGTGGAAGAACTTGCGAACTTCGCCGGAATGAGTCCCGCCGGCGACTGGACGCTGCAGGTGGAAGACTTTGCTCATCGCGATCGCGGACACGTCCGTTACTTCGGACTGGAACTGGTGCCGGCAGCCGTCCCGGGAGATTCGCCGAACCGCGCCGTGATGACCGCTGATATCGGTGACGAAGCTGCAGAAAGGCCAGCCGCCCGACGACGCAGAATGGCAGCCAAAGCCTGACAAAGACTCGCCGCATTCAAAACCGGCGAAACGGATCTCATCATGAACAATGCCTCGGCGACGCGGTGTCGCCGAGGCATCTTTCGTTTGGCGCTGCGAGTCAGTTGGATTCCGAGTCCAATTCCGTGGAGGCTCGCTCGTGAAGCTGATCCAGGAACTCGGAGAACGACACCGACTGATCACCTGTCAGCCCGCCGAGCTGTGCCTTGACCGTGTCGACTGGCAGCGTCAGCAGAGCTCGATGCGTTACGCCGGTGACCACGGGCAGTGCCGGATACATTCCCATGGCGCTCATGTTGCCGAAGCGAATTGTCGCGGAAACGGTGGGAGCACTGCCTTCGGCTGTCGGGTCCGACGTATCCAGCAGATGAAACTGCGTGCGGGCCACCGAAGTGGCGAACACCGCGTAGTGCGGATTCTCCGCAGTGGAGTCCTTCAACCGGTGCAGGAACAGCAGTTCAAATTCCCGGTGGCTTGTACCGTCCGGAGAAGCGGCTGTCCGTTCTTCGGTTGTGTATCGAAACGCCAGCACCATCGTTCGGGCGGACTCCAGAGACAGTGGTTCCTTTGATTCCCACACCAGCCCCAGCGTACGCAGTGACGAAATCGCGCTGAGAATCATGGCTTCGGCTTCGACTGTGTTTTCCGATCCGTCCGTCGACATGAATGCCGCCTTGACCTGCGGACCGAAAAAATCGTGACCGGATTCCGTGTGATAAAGCGTGGGCTGAACGGTCAACTGATGGCTTTCCAGGTAGCTGTTGACCGCGCCGCGGGTGACTCTGGGAAGTTCCGCTTCGCCGATCGGATCCAGTTGCAGCCGGATGGAAAACGCGGAATCACGTCCCAGCGCTCCGGCGACGCCCGCCTGCGGAGACACCAGGCCCTGCGTCAGCGGTACTCCGGCGCCCAGCAGCTCACACGAAAGTGCCTGCCCGGCGTGCCGGTACATCGTGGTCACCTGGTTCAGATCCCAGGGCACTTCGGCAAGAGCCGGGTAGTCTTCGACGGTTGGCACGACCGAAGACATTCCTGCCAGCAGCAGTGGCGTCGTCGTGGCGCTGGTCCCGACGATTAGTTGGCGAGTCAAAGGGTCCGCTTCAGTCTCCGCGCCGGCCAGAAATTCCTGCTGGCGGGAGAACGTGTTGGCTTTGTTCTCCTCCATCTGCCGGTATACGGAAACCGCCGTGACGACCAACAGCAGGATGGTCAGCGGCGCGAGAATCGTCTGGCTGTGCACTCATGTGGCCTTTCAACAAACTGCGGGACCGGTATTTCCCGCCTGGTGATCCGACACGGGGATTTCATTCGGTAAGTCGACAAAACACATGCAGTCAGACGTCGCAACACTGCCCTGAATGTGTGTGGAAAAACCTGTGATTTCCCTCAGGTTTCGTATGCCCGGCAAGACGTCGCACGGAAAGTTCGTGAACGTCTGTACTGACTGTCCGGTTTCTGTCGCGAATCCCGCACAGTGCCGGCGAGTGGTGATCTCACCGTTGCGATTCACGTGGATATCCAAGACGCGAGTATGGCAATCTTCGCCATGACATTTCCACACCGATTCTTTGACCGTCCAGATTTGACGTAAGGTTTCCTCCTGGCGTGTCGGCGGAATGACGCGGAACCAGGTCTGTTCGTCCTGACTGAGGATCATTGGTACCAGAGCTGGCTGATTCAATGGCGCCCGAACCTCGATGTCGACTCCGACTCGGCGCATTGTTCGGGATGTGGCGACAGCGGTGATGTTTCCGGAATGCGACAGACTGATAGAAACGATCTCTTCGCCGTTCTCGTCCACGACAATCGGTCGGCCGGATCTTGTCGCAACGACACTAAAGCCGTCAGACAATCCGATCAGCTTGCGCAGGATGTCGCTCAGCACCAGCCGGCTGACAACGAACTGCCGCCGCTTATCGGCAGTCCGGTACCGTTCGAATCGTCGGCGGTCGCAATCAGACAGGCGTTCAGCTGTCAACCGGTCTTCGTCGCGCGCCGACATTGCAGTGGCGTCATGAAGCCACAACTGCACGCCGGGAAGGATGTCGATCGGACCGGCCAACTGAAGCATGACTTTGCCGACTCCCGGTCCTACGACTGTTTCTGCCGGGCCGACGCAAGGCCTGACAGCAACCCGACGCTCCACAGCAGATAGAATCCAAAGTCGTAACTCATCCAGACTGTGAAAAACACCATCAGCGACGCCACCAGACAACCGGCAAACACGGTGCACCAGCGCCTGATCTGCGGATCGCTGCTCAGGTAAATCGCCGTTCCCAGTGCGGTTAGAAACAACAGGATAAAACACGCCAGACCCAGCCACCCAAATCTCAGAATCAGCAGCACGTAGGCGTTGTCGACAAGTCGCAGCTTCTCGACTGAGTCACGCGTCGATTCCAGATACGGGATGTTCGGCGGAAACTGGTTGGTCGCAATTGTTCCGTAACCGGTCAGACCGGCGTTCAGCATCGGGCCGCCGTAGGCCTGATAGATCAACAGCCGGCTGCGCGTCCCGGTGATTTCTTCAACTTCGCCATCGACTTCCACCAGCCGGACGTGACTGCCGCCGAATTTTTCAAGAACGGTCACGGCGGCATCCGGAAAAATGACGGCTCCGACAATCAGAATGGCCGCCGCTGCCAGCGATGGCCAGAGGAACCGGCGGTGATTCAGCACCCAGGCGACGACCGCGGCAATTCCCAGTCCCAGAATCGGTCCGCGAGAAATCCCGGCGGCGACACCAGCTATCAGCAGGATCAGCGGCAGCGTCTGCCAGAGCGCGGACGGCTGGTCGTCGGTTGCGTCATCCGCTTCGACATCGCGTTCTTCGCCGTCATTCATGCGAGTCCATGGCAGCATCAGCAGCAACAGCATCGCCGTGAAGATCGGGTGCAGAGTCATACTGTAGGCGCGCTGGAAGCCGAACCGCTGACCGTCGCGGTTGATTTCGCTGGTCGGCGGTTCTCCAAAAACCGCGTCCCAGATGTTGAACGAGAACAGCGATTCGCCGATGGCCGTCAACGACAGAATGACCAGTACCGACAGCATCCACGGCCGCAGAAATCGCAGGTCGCGCGTCCGCGCGATGGAAAAACGTCCCGCGACGTACGGCAGCACCCACTCACCGTACGCTCTGAACGGAATCCCGACACTGAAACCGTCGGCCAGTGTGTCTGACCAGACATGAGCGATGAACATAGCGCCGATACAGAAGTCCAGCAGAGTTATCGGCGACCGGATACTGCCCTTCGGATGCACACAAAACGCGAGCAGTCCGATGATGGCCGCCAGAGTTCGCAGTCCGATCGGCTGATCGAACCAGTCCTGAACAATCCACACCGGGAACACGAACGACACGGCCATCGCCGCGCCCAGTGCCCGTGCCGGAGTCTGCCGGATTGTTGTCACCAGCACGACAAGCGCCAGCACAACGGCGAATGCAATCCAGACTGGCAGGCCGGTAAACATCACTTCTCCGCCGGCTGAGAATTGCGGTCGCGAGTCAGGCAACCGCAGATGTGCTGCAATTGCCCGATCAGTGTCGCCAGGATCCGCTGAGTTTCCGCTTCGGAAATTACATCCGACGACGTCCGTACTCCCAGCGTCAACCGGGGACCTGTCAGACACGCCGCCACGCTCAGCGGCGAACCCGGCGGAAGCGGCGGAATTCCGGTGGCCGATTCAAAACGCAGATGGCCCGTGTAAACCCAACGATCGTCCGTTCGAAACATGCGACTGGGAACTCGCGTGATGTCTCCCAGACACGTGAACTGCAGCGTCGGAACAAACCAGCCCAGCCGGCGGAACAAACCCGGTCCACCCGGGACCTTTTCCAACTGCTGCATTCCCTTCAGGAATTCGACGGCCACCTGTTTGTTCTTGATGTACGTCATTTCGTCGTGCAGCCCGCGCAGCAGGCCGACAGGATCGCCGCAGTGGCTGAATTTTCGACGCAGAAACACAACACCAAAGCGGTTGCACGCGGACAGAAAACGGTCCGACGGCCGGCGCAGGTCGACCGGGTTCAGGATCGTGATTCGATCGGACCGGCGCGCGTTCGGCCATAGTTCGCTGACGGTCAGCATGCAGCATGCCAGCAGCAGATCATTCAGCGTTACGTCGAACTGTTTCAGCGTGCGCCTCAGGCATGCCTGTTCGACTCCCGGCAGCAGCTGCGCAGATTCGACGGCCGCTTCGACGAAGCACGTCGCCGCAGCGAGCTGTGCCGATTCTCCGGACGCGGCACGCAGTCGAGATCCCGGACGAACCGTGCGACCACGGACGGTCAGCAGAAAATTGCGAATTCCCTCCCAGCCGCCAACGGAGTTCTTCGAGTCACCGGATGTCTGGACGATCTCGTCACGAGCCTGCAGCAGCGCGGGATCAGCAGGCGGAAGCTGCGATTCCAGACCTCGCACCCGGCAGTCGTACAGGTGCATCCATTCGGCGATCAGTTGTCTCATCCCCGTGCCGTCGCTGCAGGCATGATGAACGTCCAGCGTGATCAGCAGGCCGTCATCGCCGATGATCGCCCGACCGGCAAAGCCCGGCTGTTCACTGAGCGGCATTCGTCCGACGGCTCCGTGATCGATGTCGCTGATCGATCGTTCTGCATATTCGACCGTCAGCGTCGGCGGGTCAGTCGCTACCCAGCAGGGAACACCGTCCCGAACGGAAATGCGCGACATCAGCAGCGGATGACGAATGACCGCTTCATTCCATGCCGCCGTAAGAGCCTTTGAATCGGTTTCGCCGGTCAGTCGCAGCACCACACGAATAATCATCCGGTGAGCGTGGTCCTCACTGTTGAGCACGAAGCGTTCAAAGACAGTTGCCGGCAGCGATGCGGAAAGTTCCCGCGAACGCTGACCGGACGGCGCCGGTGCCGAGTGAGATGTCGGATTTGTGGTTCGCTGCGCTGTCATTGGCTATTTCTACACACGAACCATGATGCCGCCATCGACGATGATTGTCTGGCCCTGAATCAGATCGCTTCCAGGACTTGCCAGAAACGCGACGACGTCCGCGACGTCCTCCGCTGTCAGATCCCGATCCTTCAGCAGCATTTGCTTTCGGACAAGATCCAGCAGCGAATCCACACCCGGCATCGTGCGAACGGCGTCCGTCGGAACCAGTCCCGGCATCACGGCATTGAAGTTGATTCCCGTCGGCCCCAGTTCGAACGCCAGATGCCGCATCAAACTTTCCAGAGCGGCCTTGGATGCGCCGATGGCACCGTAGTTCGCAACCGCGCGAGCAGAACCGTGGCTGGACACACAAATGACCTTGCCGTTTCCGGCGGACCGGGACAGCAGCGGAGCCGCCGCCTGCGTCAGCCACACCAGCGGTGCCGCGTTTGTTCGCACGACAGCGTCGATTCCCGCGGGAGTCACATCCATCAGAGGACGAAATCCTCCGCCCGCGACGTTGCTGACCAGAATATCCAGGCCCCCGAAGTGTTCCGCGGCCGCGTTCACCAGCGCGTGAGCATCGTCGCGAACCGACACATCCGCGCGCACTGCGATGGAATCGACACCGTGCGACTTGACTGCCGACGCGGTTTCACGGGCCGCGTCCGGTGACGACAGAAAATTGACAACGACGTTGGCTCCCGCCTGAGCCAGCCGGATCGCGCAGGCACGTCCGATCCCGCGGGAGGCTCCGGTCACCAGTGCTGTCTTGTCTTTCAGGCTGAACACTCAAACGGCCCTCTGAACGGGCGACAGTGGATTCCTTCTCTTCCGCCGCACACCCTGAACAATTCTCTGCAACTCCGTCCGCTGCGCCGTCGACGGATGCGCCGTCGACGGAAGCAACGCTGCCGGCGTGGTCGTACACGAACTGCTGGAACGTATGCAGACGTTCCTCGCAGCGCTCCAGAATCGCCGGACGGTGCCTTCCTGAAACTCCCGCCTGGATGTGGGGATACATGCGAATGTCTTCGTGCAGAATTCGCAGCGCCAGTCGAGCGGTGAAGTGCCGCCAGGTCCATGCCGTCATCCGTGACAGCGGATTGGAACGCCGGCTACACAGTCCAAACTGCCAAACTCGGCTTTCCGAAGTCGTCGCCGTGACGGGAGCCACCGTCTGCACCACTGTCAGCGAATCCGTGTGGCTAACCAACAGATTCGGAAGCACATGGTGATGTTCATACTTTCCGGAGAACGTTCGTCCCAACACGGCATGAACCGCGCTTTCAACGGTCCTCAGCGCACGATCAACAAGTCGCGGCGTGTTGAACGCGGTGTAGAATGAGGACGAGTTCGCGCTGAATGCATGGCGACTGAGGTCTTCGCCCGGATCAATTCCGAAAGTTGCCGGATGCACTTCGGGAATGTGATAGCTCTCCAGCGACGCTTCGATGGGGATCTTCCAGTTCGCGGGAAAACTAAGATGCCGCTGCATCGAAAGAGCCCAGACCGGCGCGGAAAACCATTCCGCGAACATCTCAAAATGCTCACCAAGCCACTCACGAAGTGAAGGTCCGCTGCGACCACAGCGGACGAAGATCAGGTCGCCGCAGTTGTCCAGTTCGAACTCCTGCAGTCGATATCGATCGCGATCGAATGCCGGGAAATTGCGTGCTGCGGGAATTTTCCGAGTCCTGCCATCAGCCCCGAATTCCCATCCATGAAACGGGCACTTGAGTTTTTCCGATCGGCTGTGGGGTTGCGAAACCAGCCGGCAGTGACGGTGAGAACAAACGTTGTGCAGCGCCGTCAGCCGACCGTCGAAGTTGCGCACGACCACCGGTATTTCACCGAATTCGGCGGTCACCTGATCGCCGCTGCGGCTCAGTGCCGACGAAACGCCGACCGGTTGCCAGAACCGCCGGAACAGTGCATTCGTTTCGCGGCGGTGCGCGTCGTCGCTGCTGTAGTCGGCCGGCGACAACGGAGAAATGAAGGATACGGGACTTTGGTACATGTCATGGTCCCGCTGTCCGCAGCCAGGAAATCCGGCAGTCCGTGACGTGAAGAATCAGGTCGGCGTTGCTTCCGATCAGCCGGAAGTCACAGACAGCGCCGCCGGATTCTTTACGAATTTCCGGAATCACCACTTCGCACGATTCGCCGGGATCCGGCGACCGTCCGAATTCGATTTCCGCAAAACTTACGGGAAGACTGGCTTTCTTTAGTCTCTGCCAGGCCGTCCAGGCCACGGCGTAAAGGCAGGCGTCCATTGTCGCGCAGGGGATAGTGAAACCCAAAGCTCGCTCCGGACCGAACAATTGCACAGCAGCCGATGCCGCAATTCGGCCGACCGCCTGTTGCCGACTCAAGCCGACTTTGCGCAGCTCCTGAAATTCCGGCCCGTGATAGACGACGGCGTCCGGAGACACGTATTGAATTCGCTGCCAGTTCAGCGATTCGTGCGACGGCGCGGCAAACCGGACGGAATCGACCGCAGCGTCCACGGGATTCTCGGCGTCGACCGTTTCGCACAGGACGGCGAAAAACTGCCGGCCTTCTTCGACCAGCCGGCCATCCCGGCGGCGAACGTCGGCCAGTAGCCGCGACTGAAACACGTTCGGGCGAACCTCGCACGTTTCAATCGTAACCGCCATCGGATCGTCGGAAACAAACCGAATTGCCTGAAACGCTCTGGCGTCGCGGCACCGGATGACTCGACGACCGCCGGTAAAACTGCGAACCGCTTCGCACATCAGTTCCAGAGCAACGACATACGGCAGCGTCGGTCGCTGTTTGACCAGATGCTGTGCCAGGAATCGGTCCGACACCGGGTCCAGTGTCACCACCACGGAATGCGTCGCTCCGTCCTGCTGAATGCGCGCGGACTTCAACAGCGGAAGCATCTCGGTGATATCAGCGCCGGCTGGCCGGGCCGTTTGATTCGGGAAAAACTTCCGAAGATACGCGACATCTGTGATGAGTACTTCCGATTCGTCGCCGCCGTATTCGAGTTCGTCCAGAAAATGTTTCAGTCCGTCCCTGGCGGGCATGAATTCCATGTCGATCATTTCCAGGGCCAGCCGAGCCTCCGGCTTGGTCGCCATGCCGACATCATCCCAGGCATGCCAGTGAAACGTCGCGCTGCGGACTTCAGGCCGCTGCTGACGGTAGCGGTCGACAAGCTTCGCCATCATGTCATTGGCAAGCGAATAGTCGGTGTGACCGTTGGCGCCGAAGCGGCCGCTGATCGATCCGAAGGCGGCAAACCAGTCCAGCGGGTCCTCCGCCGTGGCCTGCATCAGTGCAATCGTGCCGTCGATCTTGGGACGCAGGCACTTTTCCACCTTGTCGCTTCGCTTGCGGTCGAACCGCGAATCCTGCCCGGCGCCGGCTCCGTGAATCACTCCACGAATGGGGCCGTGCTCGCGACGAATGCGGTCCAGCAGGCAAGTCAGTTCCGCCGCATCGGCGACGTCGCAGCAGTGGTAGACGGCCGCAATACCCGCTTCCCGACAGGCTCGCAGAGTGGCATCAATTTCAACGGATTTCTCCGTGTTGCGCCAGGCTTCCACGGGACTGATTCCCCGCTGCGACGCGCGGCGCATCACTTCGCGTCGGAATTCGCTGCGATTCGCCGCAGCCGTCCGGTCCGCTTCCGACAGTTCCGGATGAGGCGCAGTGCCCAGCAGGTGAAGGTTCAGCCCATGCCGAATTGCCAGCTCCATCGCGGTCATCGCCGTGATACCGCGACCACCACCGGACACGATCCACACGCCGCCGGGAGTGATCAAACGGTTCGATTCGGGGTGTTCAGACACCGTAATGCCAGTTTTCAGAGCGGCCGGTATCGCCTGGACGACGCGACGCTGAGTGCCGTCGAACGCAACTTCCATGTCGTAAGACGGAGCCGCCAGTTCAGCAAGAATCTCTTCGATCGCGCGCTCCGCTGAGCACTCCGGGGCGACGTCAATCATCTTCATCGGCGTCGTGCGAAATCCGCGCATCCAGGCTTCGATCAGCATCGCTTTGACCAGGCCACCCGTGCTTTCGGGAGACAGAACGCGCCGCGCACAAAATCCCAGGTCGCCGCCCAGACGGGTGACGCAAACAACGCTGGCGCCTTCCATCTGATCAGCGTCGACCATTCGCTGCATCCAGAGCTGGCAGATTCGGAACGGCGTACTGAGGCCCGCCGCGCGACGGCGAGCCCAGTCGTCGGATCGAAGTGACTGCAGCGCCGCATCGTCGTGGGCCATCATCAAGAACAGATGAGGCGTCAATTGCTGTTCCCAAAGCTGTTCCAATCGACGTTCGATTTCAGCGGCGTCATCCGACGTGGAGATGACATGTGCCAGCTCACCCAACTGACGAATCCGATCACCCAGTGATTCGGCAAAGCGGCTGTCCCCCAGAATCAGTGCCGGACCATTCAATTCCGGTACGGCGGGAACACCGCGGCGCCGCGCAGAGATCATTGTCCGCAGAGCAAAGCGATGAGTTCCCGGACGAAGCTGACTGATTTCGACAGCCGCAGTCGGTTGCTGGTGCTCCGCGGCGCGATGTGCGTCGACGATTTTCCGCGCCACGCCCGGAAGTTCTTCGGACGTTGCGTTCGCGGAACCCGCTCGATGACCGTTGCCATGCAGCAAGTTGACCGCCAGCCGAACGCTTGCGGCTGCAACGCCTGCGCCGTCGGCAAGTCCCCGGACACCGGGACTCTCGTCCGGCCGGCCGGCTGTGCGATCCGACTTAAGAAGCGAACGATCGTGCAGCAGCCGCAATGCAGCTCGGATTTCTCCCCGATGCTGAAGTCCGATTGCGCGAAGTCGCTCGTAGTCGCCGGAATTCTCACCGGTCGCCGACGCTGCGGATTCGAAATACGACCTCCACGCCGCGAGGATTTCATCCGTCGGCTCGACGCCGCGGAGAGGTGCGGGCTCGCAATGCTGCGCCCCGTTGCGGCCGGTGAACTGTCGCTGTCCCAGTGCGTCACGCGAGTCGGCGTGCATACGTCCGGACCGGTGCTGGCTGTCGACGCTCTCCCGGTGCGCGTCAGTCTCGGTCTGGTGGTGCGAACGAAGGTCGCCGGCCGTTACGCCATTGACCCGACGCTGCGTGTCCGTGCGCGGTGCGCCGACGGAAAGTTTGTCGATGATTGGTCCTGTGGATCGTTTGCGCACATCGGCAATTCGAGTGGCATGGTTCACGGTCTCCGGCTGACGGGAAAGCGGTTCATTCGTCGCTGCCATCTGGCTCAGAACAAACTCACGAATCAACCGCAGTGTGGCAAACCGCGACTGCGTCAGCGTTTCAACGGAGACGGACGCCAGATTGTATTGTTCGCGAAGTTCTCCGATCAGTTGAGCCTGCTTGATGCTGTCCAGCCCGAGATCTGCTTCCAGGTCGGCATCGACATCGACGACGTCTCGCGTGTAACCGGTTTGATCAACGACGAAATCGATCAGGAGCGAGTCAAGTTCGTCCGAGCTCGGCCGCTGAGTCCGCGGTCCGTCCGTTGCAGACGCGCGAGTGGACGCCAATTCGCGTGACGACTGTTCGTGCGCAGACGTTTCCTTCGTTTGAGCAGCGCTCGTCAAACGACCGACATTTGCAGCGATCGACGGCTTCGAACTTTCGCCGATTGTCGCGGAGGAAGAATTCAAGGCTGCGGCTTCGTGCAGGCGGTCGGCCATGCGAGCGGCGTCGGCAAGCGTTCGAATATCCTCCAGACGCAGATCTGTCGGCGCGACGTTCAGGTCGCGCCACGCGGCCAGTTCTCCGATGATCTGTGCCTTTTTGATGCTGTCGATTCCCAGATCCGCTTCCATGTCGGCCTGAACATCAACAACGTCGCGATCGTAGCCGGTCAGTTCAACAACCAGGTCGACCAGAAACGCTTCGATTTCCCCGGAAGCACCGACCGGAACCGCTTCCGGCAGTGCGACGCCGGAATCCGCGGAAGTTTTTTCTTCCGCCGAAGTCGACATTGCAGACGCGGAATCATCGGTATCCTGCCGTCGGCGACCCGCACCGGTCACATCCAGCATGACGATCTCGTCGTGAGTCACTGGCCGCGACGGAATCGACGGACGTCTTGCTGCATCTGTCGGCGACGGATGCGTTTCGATTCCAACACATTCAAGAACCGTCTGAATCAGTTGCAGACGACAGGACATGGGCTCGCCAGGCACATCAGCACTGACGCACAGCGCCCGGTCGCCGGCGATTTCGCGGTTCATCCGAGTCAGAATGTTGTTGGGACCGACTTCCAGCAGAACCTCACAGCCGTCATCCAGCAGACGCGACACGGTTGACGTCCACATCACCGGACGCGTCAGTTGTCGCACAAGACTGTCTCGCACGTCCGAAGGTTCTGACAGATAGCGGACGGTCGTCGCGGACAGGAATCCACTGACCGGCGGATGCAGCGGGACCGAGCCGCTCAACTGGCCGAACAATTCTTCCGTCGCCGCCATCATTGGAGTATGAAACGGTGCGGGAACGGAGACTTCCACGTGTGCCAGATTCGCGGAAGTCAGAACAGCCTTCGCCGCCTGCAGCGCCGTGGCGTCTCCGGCGATCACCGTTTGCCGCGGAGCGTTCAGGTGCGTGACGTAGATCGCGGCGTCCGAATTCCGAAATGCGGCACGAACGTCGCTGGCGGAGCCACGCACGGACAACAAGCCGCCTCCATGAATAGATCGTGTCAGAATCGCGTCGGCACGATGGCGGGTCAGGTCGACGGCAGCTTCGACGTCGAACACGCCTGCCTGAACGGCCGCAGTGAATTCTCCAAAGCTGTGCCCCGCGACAACGTCAGGACGAGCGACGTGCCCCGACAACACTCGCGCCAATGCCGTCGAAACACCCAGAACCCAGATCTGTGCCAGCCAGACATCACTGCCAACCGGTGAACCGCCGCGCTGTTCCCAATGCGCGGTCAGCTTTTCCATGCCGCGGTGCTGCAGGATCAAGTCCAGTTCCCGAAGATGACGATGGGCTTCAGCGAACGAGTCGATCACGGCCGGCCGGCCGGGATAGTGCGAGCCCTGACCGGGAAACAGCCACGCCAGCCGGGGCGACCGGGATGGATTCGACCAGATCACAAACGCGTCCCGATCAGACACCTGCCGACGGACGCCGTCCAGCCATTTCGCGGCAGCGGTCTTCAAGCGACCGAAGCACTGCTGCGGATCGTCACCGACAATGGCGACGCGGAATCGATCGGCAGGTTCAAACCGCCGCACTGAAGCCTTCGCCGCTGCGTCAGACGATTGTGTCGCGCTTCGCAGCAGCGATGACATCTGTTCTTCGGTTCGCGCCGAAAGTCGAATCACGATCCGCCGTTCAATGAAGCTGGCCACTGAAGAATGTGAAACGTCATGTTCGCTGGATGCAACCTGGGGAGCCGCCGCCCGATCCTCGCGAGCCGGTACCGGTGGATCGCCGGCATCTCGTCGATCGTTGTCAGCAGACGAAGCGCCGTGCGACATCGTGAGTTCCAGGCCGAAGCCGTCGTCGTTCATGGCCGCGATCCGGCACGGTTCCGCCTCCGACGATTCCGATGCAAACGTCTCCGCGACGAGTCTTACCAGGGAATGACTGCCAGCCAGGAATCCGACCGATTTCATCAGGCGAATATCGGTGGAATCGAAGCCAGGCTGCGACACTCCGGCAGTGGCGGAACCGACGTCGTGAATTGTGCCGTAAACCTTCAGACCGCGCTCCATCGCGTCGCTCAACCGACACAGCAGAACGACGGCAACACCTTCGCCCGGCAGTACCTGTGTTCCGTCTTCGGGGATGTCGTCCGGATTTCCGCTGGAAACCAGGTGGCCGGCAAGAGCGAGCTGTTCGAAAGCGTAGAGATTCATCGCGCGGCATCCGCTGCCGCAGACCATCAGGTCGCGCTGACGACTTCGCAGTTGGTCCACAGCCGTCGAAAGCGCCAGCATGGACGACGCATTGTCAGCATCCAGCGCGTACGCACCGCCCATCAGATCGAACGTCTTCGCAACGCGGGATGCCAGCGTACTGGCCGTAAAGCTTCCGGTTTCGTCCAGCAGCGCCGGACGATTCTTCAGTACGACTTTGCGAAACTGCTCAGCCGCCGCTGTGGCCGTGGATTTGTCGACACCCTGCTCAACCAGCGACGCCGACAATTCGCGGCAGATTTCCGGCAGCCGCATGCCGACCTGAAGAGAGTCGCCGAATTCACCGCCGAACACGTTGCCGATGGAAACGCCCATCGAGGTGCGATCGAAGGGCCAGGCATCCGCCGGAGTCTTCACACCACATTCGGCAGCCGCCTGGGCAACCGCATCGATCAGCATCATCTGCAGAGGATTCGCCTGCTGCACCTGTTTCGGCGGGATGCGATACTTCTGTCCGTCAAATTGATAGTCGCGAACGAAACCTCCCCGGCAGTGAGGGCTGCGGTGTTCGGCAGTACGATTCTCCGAACCCAAACCGGCGGATTTGTTCCAGCGATCGGCCGGAGCATCCCCAATTGCGGACCTCCCGGAATCCAGCAGCGCCTGCAATTCGGCCACACCGCCGGCGCCTGCCAGCACGATTCCGCGTCCGACAATGGCGATCGGGTCGGAGACATAGTCATTGTTCAGGACATCCGATGTCGTCTCGACAGCGTCATTCGCAGCCGCGGCCTGCAGGACAGCGTGAGCGTTCAGCCCGCCGATTCCGAACGCGCTGACTGCCGCTCGCGGCGGCCGCTGTCCCGAAATCCAGGGCTCTCGCTCTTGCACGACACGAAGAGGAATGTTGTCCCAGTCGCAGCTCGATGTCAGCTCTTCGATGTTGATCGAAGGAGCGAACTCACTGCGCTTCATGCACAGCAGCACTTTCACCAATCCGATCAGACCGGCGGATTCCAGAGTGTGGCCGATGTTCGATTTCACGCTGCCGATTCGCAGGGCGGCCCTGCGGTCGCCTGACGATGATTCCGCCAGCAATCCACCCAGAGCTTCCAGTTCGGTGGCGTCGCCGAGCTGAGTGCTGGTCGCATGCGCTTCCAGATAGTCGATGTTCAGGACGCTGCCGCCCCGATACGCGCGTCGAATCGCAAGTTCCTGGCCTTCGCGGCGCGGAGCCCACAGGCTGCGCCCCCGGCCATCGGACGAGATTCCCAGCCCCGTCAGCCAGGCCAGAACCGGCAGCCCCATTGCCCGCGCCCGCGCGGCAGTCGTCACGACAATCGCCACATATCCTTCGGAACTCACCAGGCCGCCGGCCCGATGGTCAAACGGACAGGACAGTCCTTCCGTGCAGGCCTGAGAATGTGAAAACAAAATCAGGTTGTCGACGCTGTTGTAGGTTGAACCGCCGACGATCGCCTGATCAATCTGCCCGGTTCGAAGCGCCAGCGCCGCGTGCGACAGCGCGACCAGTGATGAAGCACAGGCCGCGTCGATCACGCATCGAGTGCCATTCAGGCCAAGTGCCTCACTTGTGATTGCCGCTGCCTGATAGGCGTTCAGCCGATGCAGCAAATCGGCGCGAAGCGACGGCCGTCCGGAACGAATTCGTTCGCAGACAGCTTGCTTCACAGCGGATCGCTGCGACGCCGAAAGTCCGCGCAGCGCGTCGACGTCGTCCAGGAATTCGACAGCGTCCTGAATCTGAGTCGCCAGGCTGATGGCGCCGCCGAGCTTTGTGCCGCCGGAATGTCCGACGTAGACACCTGTTCGAGCAAGTTGCGGGTCAGCAGGCGAAAGTCCGGCGTGACGCCAGGCACGGACAGCCACTTCTCGGAACTGCAGGTGCGAAGGATCAGACGGCCGCGAACGATTCACCGGCGCCTGTGATTCTGCCGCACTGTCAGCGATTTCCGGGACATAGCCGCCCAGCGTCGCATACGTGAATCCTTCCCGGCCCCGTTCCGGATGAAAATACAGGTCGCGCTGCAGGCGGTCCTCGGGCAATTCCGAGACACCACTGCGCCCGGCGAACAGCATTTCTTCGAACGCGTCAAGGCTGTTCGCGCCGGGAACGCGGCACGCCATCCCGACGATCGCCAACGGACTGTGCGATGTCATCGATTCATGCCCTCCCGTTTGCGGAAGGGACGGCACCGACACGTCGCACCGAAGCAGGCTCCGGACCTTCGGTTTCGAGCGAACACCCGGCGAACGGCGAAAGCTGGTCCGCCAGCTCATCATCGCTGACCGGCGCCTCGTCAGTTTCGACCAGCACGGTACCGGACGTGATCGCTGCCAGCAGATTCGGCCCGGCAGCCAGTTGCCGCCAATGCTCCGCAGATGTGTACAGCCGACAGCGTTCGCCGCCGGCGTTGCCGCGCGCGACACTGACGACGCGATCCGATTGCCGCAGGATGAACTCGCCGCCTCTCGGACCGCTCAGTACCAGGCCAATTGATTCCGGGCAGCCATTGCGTGGGTTCGGCCGGACGCCCGCCGGATGCAAATTTCGAAGCGGCGGAGAATCAGAATGTCGACTCACACGCGGTTCCGTCGCTTCCGACTTGCGGGCCGGTCGCCGTTCATGCAATCTCATTTGAGACTCCGACGGGGAACCGCCGACGGCCAGCTTCTGTTCGCAGAGTTCGCGAATCTGTGCCCGACCGATCTGCAGACAGTCGGGCTGTCCCGAAATTCGGAGCGCCGCCAGCGTGTTCGTACGGTCAAAATCCGGGTCGTCGCGAAAATAGGGCTGAAACGCGGCGATGAACGGTGCAATTAACTCCTGCGCTTTGTCATCGGTGCCGACGGCCGGCTGTTCCCGGACGCCCGGAATGCAGGACATCACCGTATGAAACGCCGCTTCAATTTCTGACAGTTCCGTGCCACCGCTGCTGGTCAAATGATACGTCCGTCCGTGAAGGTCCGGTCTTCGAAAAATCTGCGCCATTACGCGTGCAACCCAGTCCGCCGTTACCAGATTCTTGCGGTCACCCTGCCGGAATCCCAGGTTCTGAAAGCCGTTGTGGAATTCCGGGACGCCGAACTTCCGGCTGAGCATTTCGTATGCGGAAAAGCCGCCGTTGATCGTCAGGTCTGCCGGCATGACACTCTCGGGATGTGGATCGATGACAATCGACGGACGGTAGATTGTCAGCGTACCGACCGACCCGGCTTGTTTCAGCAGTTGCTCGGCAAGAATCTTACTCCGTTCGTAATCGTTGGCGGACTCCTGCCCGACGTCGCATTCCGATTCCAGAACGGCTCCGGTTCGAAGTCCGGCAACATAGGCCGTCGACACATAATGCCAGTCAGCGATTCCCGCATCGGTACACACGTCCAGCAGATGGCGAGTGCCGTCATAGTTGGTGCGGTATGGCTCGTTGTCCGGATCCTTACTGGCCGGGCTGAACACCAGGTTTGCAGCGGCGTGTATGACAGTACAGCAGTTGTCATGAATCCAGTGCTGATCGCGCGAATCCAGCCTCAGACGCCGTTGAGCGATGTCTCCCGTGATTACGTGCGGACGAATGAAGCGACGGCCAAACCGGGATTCCAGCTTTGCCAGAATCCTTTCGACCCGGGCGGCGGCATCAAGCTCTCTTGACGGACGAACAAGCGTCGCGACGCGAAATCCGCTTCTCAACAGATCAGCCAGCAGCAGGCTACCAACCATGCCGGTGGCGCCGGTCAGAAGCACGGCATTTGCGCTGGACGTTGACTGTTTCATTGCAACCTGGAACGAGGAGCGGTTTTGCCGCGGAACATTTTCGATAAGCGGGGACGGGATCAAACTGCAGTTTGCGAAGCTAAGTCGCCCTGGCAACGACCAATAACGACAGGCCGCCAAGCACACGATGCGTGTACTCGGGTGAAACCTGATAGCAAACCCTTCGAAGGATGTTGATTGGCTTCCAGGGACTCCGGTTCGCGCCGGGGCCATCCCATCCGGACTTCGTGAAGTGCCAGTGGATCGGTTCGTATCCGGTGTCACGCAGTGTGGCGAGCGCAGTCAGACGACTAAAGTAGTGAAGATGCCCAAGCGTTCGCCGCGGGCGGTCGCAGCCGCTGCCGACCACAGTTCTGGCGTTTGCGTCCAGAGGTATATGAAAAATATGGTGTTGTGCCAGATGGCGGCAGTCCCGGAGAAAACCGAAGTAGTCTTCAACGTGTTCGAACACATCCAGCATGATGGCGATGTCGAATGTTTCGCTGCATGACGCGGCGTTCTCCCGACGGAATTCAATTACGTCTTTCGCCTTCGGGTGAAGCGGAACGTCGGGACTGGGATCAAACCCGACAGCGCGCCGGATTCCGTTCAGTCCCCGCGTGACTTCTGCCAGCGCAAGTCCCGTGCC
The DNA here is from genome assembly GCA_041398785.1 of Planctomycetaceae bacterium. Classification (NCBI taxonomy): domain Bacteria; kingdom Pseudomonadati; phylum Planctomycetota; class Planctomycetia; order Planctomycetales; family Planctomycetaceae; species Planctomycetaceae bacterium. The sequence goes on from JAWKUA010000016.1 coordinate 21,599, forward strand.
GCAGCCGATGTCACACAGCGTGGCGGGCGTCAGTCCGGCCTCACGAATTCCGCGCACGACATGACCAGCCTTCCACGGGGATCGTTCCGCATGCCATTCCGGATGCTGCTCCAGATAGCTGCCTTCCGTGTAAAGCGTGGTGATGTTTTGCCGAGCGGCTTCGGTGGTCATGGAGGATTCGAACCGTTAGGAAACACGCGATCGAAAACATTACGATGGCAGGTCAAAGCCGGAACGGCATCGCGACACGAAGGCACGCGAGAACGCCGAAAATTGCAGCGAATCTCTCGCCGTTCCGATGCAAACTCAACGCCGACCTGATACTGACTGGCGACCGCCGATCCGGAATCCATTCGTGCCATCACGTTACATGCCCCCAGCTTACGAGCCTTCGACTGTCGACACCGATGGCTATTCGCAAAAAAATGCAAAAAACGGATGGCGGGTCGTGCCGGTGTCACCCAGGGGACAGTATGCCGTGGTCCGCCTTCTGAAAGCGATGTTCACTCGCCGGATGACAACCGGATCGAACGATCATCCAGCAGCCGACGATAGATGGCCGCGATTCGACTGTTTGTGACGCTTTGATCGAATTCTGCAACAACACGTTGACGTGCGGAGGCACCGATTTCCGCAAGGGTCTCCGGTGACGACAGCAGGTTCGCAATTCCTTCAGCCAGGGCGGCGACGTCTTCGGGAGGAATCAGAACTCCCGCCGTCTCGCCGATCGCTTCCCGCATCCCGCTGACTTCGGCGGCGATCACCGGCCGGGCACACGACATCGCTTCCAGCAGAGCGATGCTCAGGCCCTCCCACCTTGACGGCATGGCGATCAGGTCCGCCGCCAGAAACCAGTCACGAACGTCGGAGCGCAGACCCACAAACGTCACGCTGTCGTCGCTGAGAGATTCCAGCGAAGGGCGATCCGGTCCGTCACCGACGAGATACAGACGGGCTCGCGGATGCTGCCGACGCACCTCCTGCCATGCTCGAAGCAACAGATCCTGTCCCTTCTGCCGACAAAGCCGCCCGACACAAAGAACGTTCTGAACGTCCGGATCCAGTTGAAGCCGGTCGCAGGCTGCCTTTCGGGAGTCCGCTTCCGGCTGCTGCCAGACTCGCAGATCAATTCCATTTCTGACGATGTCCCAGCGAGCCTTCATGCCGGCCTGCAGCGCTGCCGATTGTTCCGTTTCGCTGACACACACCGTCGAATGGGTCCACCGCGAGGCGAATCGTTCCCACCATCGCGACCCTGTCGCCAGCCAGCCGTCGACGGCGTGGAACGACCAGCCGTTTGGCTCAAACACAGTCGGCAGTCGTCCGCGCAGGACCAGGCGTCCGGCCAGCCCCGCTTTGGAGGAATGCAAATGCACAACGTCGGGCCGCATGTCATTGATGATGCGTCGAAGCCGAAGGCATTCGGAAAGAACCTTTGCTCCCGGGTTTCGAGTCGCGTTCCAGGGAATCCAGGTCGCGCCCAGTCGGCGACACTGCGCGTCCAGATCGTTTGCTTCCGGACAGGCCAGCAGGACCTTCCATCCTCGCTGCATCTGATCGCGCAGCAGATCCAGCACAACGGCCCTGACACCTGCATTCGTCGGTTGAGAAACGTGCAGCACCACCAGAGATCGGTCGTATCCGTCGCCGTGCGATGGCGAACCGGGTCCACTGTCGAACGCCGCCTCCACGGCGTCACCCTGCGAATCGTGCACGGCGTGCGTCATGCCGCCAGGCTCCCGGAACTGCGATTTCGCGTCGCGATGCCTTCGAACGTCATGCTGAACTTCATGACGACGTAAACCAGCAGACAGTAGCTCGTGAAGATTGACGGAAAGATCAGGTTGGCGCGGCAGTCTACAAACGAGTACGCGGCTACGGGATAAAACAGAAGTCCGGCAGGCTGCTGCGCAAGAAACGACTTCCAGAGTCCGCCGGCCGCCAGCCCGACGAAGAAATACGCGCAGATCCCCAGCCATCCGAAGTCCACATAGGTCGACGCAAACCCCGGCATGGCCGTGGTCACTGTCAGCCCGTGCTTCCTGAGCACCGGAGCTCGCTCTTCCGTTCCGTACGGGGCTTTTTCGCCGAGCACCCGGTCGCGCAGCCGGTCGAGTTCAAAGTACTGGTCGGCAACCGGGAATTCCCAGAACCAGCGTGTCCAATAAAACCCCTTGCGGCTGCCCGGGACTTCCATTTCATCATTCACGATCAGTGCTTCGGTGTTATACGGACCGATCACGTACCGAATCACTTCTGCCGTCGCTTCGGTGGTGCCGCTGATGCCCTTGCGTAACGCAGACATCCCCAGAAAAGCGACAACGACCAGGACACCCAGCAGCAGGCATGTCATCAAAGCCTGCCTGCCGGAAACTTTTCGTCTTGCAAGCGGCCAAACAAGGTAGACCAGTAGGGCACCCAGCAGCGGACGAGTCAGAAAGTTACGTTTCGCGGTCAGCAGAGCCGCTGGAATGTAGGTCAGGATACACACAATCAGCAGAACTCGGATCAGCGAATGGCGAGAGAAGGAACGTGAACACTGCCAGGCTGCGGGCAGCGCGATGGAAGAAACGTTCAGCACCGCTTTCCATGGCTCCCCGCCGGCCGTTCCCTTCATCTTCGTCATTTCCGTCATGAACAGCACCTGGCCACGAAGCGCCGCTAGCAGACTACCGATGCCTCCCACCCGATAGAACAAGTACACCGACACAAGATTCATTAGAATCAGCACGACAAGAAAACCACCCACTGTCCACGGATACGGTCGGTACACGTTTTCGGACGATGTTTGCGGTGGCGGACCGAAGGCCGACGTGCATCCAGCGACGTAGATTCCTGCCAGGATCATGGCGACGGAAGCAAGATTGAAGGTGATTAGCTTTGCATCCAGAAACATGTGGCATTGATCGCCGAGCAGTTGCGTATAGGCCTGCGGGGGAAAAAAGACACCCGACAGAAAGATGCACATGCCGGCCAGCAGTAGCGGCCACGGATGAGCCAGACGCAATGTCTCGTCATTGACCAGCAGCGCCGGAAGCTCAACAACCGTAACAGATCGCGGTGCGGCGCCTTCGGCGCGCGAATCGTCCGTGTCCGCATCGCCGCCGGTGCCTCTCCCGTGACGCATGGCCGCGCGAAGTCGCGCCGCGGCAACCAGGGATACAGCGGGTTGTTCGTTCACAGCAGATTCCTCATCCGCTTCTCTCCGATTGCCGGCTGCGGAGTATCCGCGCGGCTCGGGCGTCTGTTCGGATTCCGGCGAGTTGAAAAGCGAGCTATCGATGATTGTTTCCAAAGGCGGAGGAAAGAGCGGCAGCCTCCGCCAGCCGCTGACTGCCGGACACACTTTTTCCCAAAACGCGCTGAATGACGTCTGCGAATTTGTCCTGCCCGCCCTTCAGTGTGAGGTTCTGTTTCAGGTAATGTCGACCACGAATTCCAATATCCCGGCGCTCGGCGACGGAGAGCTGCATCATTCGTGCCATCGCATCGGCCAGTGCTCCGGCGTCTTCCACCGGCACGTAAAATCCATCGCTGCCATCGTGAAAGCCCGCAAATCGCTCACCATATTCCGACATCACAACCGGACACCCTGCGGCAAACGCTTCCAGCACTACCAGCGGCATTCCTTCAGACCGTGACGGCAGCAAGAAGCTGTCTGCCGCCTGCAACAGGCGATTGCAGTCACTGCGAAATCCGGGAAAGACAAAGTATGACGTTAGCCCGGCCTTTTCGATCATCCGCTCGATCGATTCGCGATAGGCGATGGATCGCGGACAGTACGCTTCCGCGGCAATGATGACCTTGAATCGGGCGAGTTCCTTCGCCGTGCCGGAGCGGACGATTCGCTCAACGGCATCGACCAGAATATCCAGCCCCTTGACTTCGTCGAATCGGCCGATGGTGATGAAGATGAACTCGTCGTCCGCAAATCCGAATTCCCTGCGCACTGACGCTCTGTGACTGCTGTCAGGAGCCGGAATCGTGTCCGGATTCAGTCCGTTCAGGACCACTGTCAGCTTGTCGGCAGGAACGTCCAGTTGCTGTACCAGCCGGTCGCGGATCGCCGGCGCGACGCAGACGATTCTGCGAGCATGTGACCGCAAAGCCCGCCGATAAAAGCTTCGCTTCGCAAACCGGGACAGAGCTGACCCCTGAAAATAAGGTGCCCCCTGAGCAAACACGACACCCGGAATGCCACACCGCACGGCAACCGCCATCGTCCCCGGAGCATCTCGCAGCTGGGTGGAAATGATCAGGTCGATCTCGCGTTGCCGAACTTCCCTGGCAAAACCACCGCTCATTCCGGGAATCATCGCCCGCGACAGACGCGGTATGTGAACAGTCGAAATGCCGGCAGCCTGCAGTTCCGGCAGCAGTTCGCCGGTCCTGACGTCCTCCGGTGTCGGAACGGCTTCGTAGGCGAACGTCACCTCGTGTCCAGCTTCACGCAAGGCTGTTGCGTAGTGGAACATCATGCGATTCGACCCGTACGAAAACGTACGAATGGCAGTCATCATCAGCCGACTCAACGACGCATCTCCATCTGCGAACGTTCCGGCAGCGATTGCTCAACACTTGCGGCAACGCCGTTCTTGTCCCGCTGACAGGTCTTTCGCTCAGACGTCTCTGCTGTCCAGTGACTCAGATCGCGGCCCAGCATTTCGGATGTCAGCGCCACGTCTTCGCGGAACACGCCTCGCAGCTCCTGAACGAACTCCGGCCGCAGTCCGGTTCTGGGCTGATTGACGGAAACGACGCGCCGGATCGCTTCCTTGAATGGACCGGAATTCGCGTTGATTCTTGAACGCAGAGCCCGCATCGGCCGTTCAATCAATTTCGGCGGTGCATGGTACAGACGTCCCAGCCAGCCGAGGCGATACGTACGCGCCTGGTTGACCTTTGGGAATTCGGTGCGTCCGTCGTCTTCGAGATTCAGGAACCGGAGCACATCTCGATAGACGCCGGCCGTGTCGGTCACGAAGTCATCGAAGATCACCACCATGCGCTGTGTCTGCGGAACAGCATCGAACAGCCGCTGCAACTGCGGCGCAAACGTGGCGACCTCCTGATACTGAAGCTGCTGAGTAAATGCCGGATTCCCTGGCATTCGCCGCCCGGCAGCACGCTCCGGCTGCAAGCGCCACGCCGCTTCGAAATCAGTGACGTCCTCGTGGTAATGACGGACCAGCTCACCATGCATGGCCTGAGCCACTTCCACAGGGTTTCTCAGCATCACCAGGAACTTCGCCTGCGGGTTGAAGTCCAGAATCGACTTCACGGCGACCTCCGACTGCAGATACGTCGTTGATCCTTCCCCGATGACATCGTGTTGCCCCGGATCCGCGTCCCGAAAATATTCCAGGTAGTGCTGCAGCGACCACACGCCATGCACGCGGCGCGAGTGTTCGTGGTCTTCATCCCAGAAATGAAGTTCCTTCGGAGCGGAAAAAAACACCCGTGGATGCTCCGATAGATAATGAGCCAGCGCAGTGGTTCCTCCCTTCGGCGCGCCGATCAGAAAGAAGCCTGGTTTCGGCCGGCTGTCTGCGGATTCGCCGGATACGCTTGTCATGGATCGTGTCTTCTCTGGAATGCTCGAACGACGACACCTTTTCAGGACTGCTTGCGAGCCGTCAAACGTGTCAGTCTAACGGGATGGGACCAGTTTGCTGCCAGCCAGCCGCAGCATTTCAGATGGGAAGAATTCATACCGCAGCCCGTCGACAACTGTCATATCGCCCACGCAGGAAATCGTGTGGATTCCCATCGGAAAAGGGCCGTCCTGAATCGGCTTTACAAAGCGCACCGTTTCTTCTTCGAAGACGTCCGGCGTAAGCGTGACAATCCTGTTGATGGCAACCGCTGCTCCGTACCGTTGTGAACAATTCTGTGCGGGCCGGTAAAGCTGACCGTCATGAAGAAACGGCGTTCCTGCGGGGCGAGTACACGACGAATCACTCTTGACCGGGTTTTTCGGATGTGGCTGCCATTTTCCGAACAAGTCGTCAGCATGGAAAATGTGCAGTTGCTCCAGAGGCCGATTATCCTGACGCGTACACGCCAGCCACCAGCGCCCGTCGTACTGAAAGACGGTGCTGTCGACAGCCGGAACTCCTTTCAGAATGGTGCCGACCTTACGCATTGTCAACGTCCCGTCATCCATCTCCCAGACGGATACTTCAAAGTCCTGGTGACTCTCGGGAATACATAGCCAGCGGCCGTCGTATTGCAGTGTGAACGGATATGCAAGATGGCAGCGTAAAGGCAACACGTCGGTCTTAAGTTCACGGATCTGTCCGCCATCGGCTACTCCTGCGGAGATGCGTCCAAGATGCGTTCGGTAGTCGTAGTCCTCATACAACACGATCTGGCGGTTACCGAGCGGAAGAAGAAACGGATCCGCACGAAACTGCCTTCGGTCACGTGCCGGCATCCAGGCGACATCCGGGACAAATTCGTGCTCCAAAAACGAATGAATCGGCTGCCGGACCAGACCAATTTCCCACCGCTGGTGCCGGACGAGTCTGTGAATCAGGCGTGAGAGTCTCATGGTTGCCCGTCAGGAGAATTGTTCACCGCCGGGACGTCGCGGCATTGGAAATGATGAACGGGATTCCGCGGTGCCGGAAAACGCCGTTGGTGCTGTACGTCACCGGGCAAGAAGTGATCTAAACCGGGACACCACGCGGAAACTGCACCACGTGTTGATTCCCGTGAGTTTCCACGCAGTCGCCCACGTAACGACGTTCAGTGCAATCTGCAGCGAAGAAACAAGGACAGCCAGCCCGATCGCTCCAAAACCGGCGGCCACAAGCGGTCCCAGGACAACCAGAGACAGTGCCGTCACCACGTCAATGATCAGCATCACACGCTGAAACCCGGACAGCCGCAGCAGCGCCGCGCAGCTCCCGGAGACCACCAGCATCACCTGACCGGGTATCAGAATCCGCAAAATGGTGGACGCTTCGTCATAGCCGTCACCGAGAACCACTTTCAGGACAAACTCCGGCATGATCAGCACCAGTAGTGCGGCGAGCATACAGGGAATCGCCGCCAGTCCCGCCCCCTGGCGAAGATGCTTCTCAAGCTGTGCCGACAGATTGGCTGAATACAGCGGACTGATCACACCCCGAGCGGCTGTATTCAGGACCGACAAAGGAATCGCCAGCAGAACAATGACTCGACGTGCCGCAACGTAGTAGGCCATGCTGTCCGGATCCGAGAACTCCGACGTCATGAACAGGTCACAACTGCTGGTGGTGAACGAAATCATCGACGCGATTGCCAGCGGCCAGGCACACGACAATACGTCGACAACAGAGGGAAGTGATTGATCGCCCTTCGCACCGTCGTTCGCAACCGTCTCACCGGGCTTCAAATGACTCCACAGCACAAGACATCCGCACCCCGCAGCAATCGCGGCTGATGCGGCGTAGGCCATGATCGCATTCTGCCAGGTTGCCAGCCCCACATAGGAAAGCACCGCAACCGTCAGCAACGTACCCGCGTGCGGTGCCGGAGACCCCTGCATTACGTTACCCAACATATTGGCAGCGGCCGGGGAACCAGTTCCTCGCACGGAGTCAGAAACAATATTCAGCACTCCACTGGCAATTGTGCCCAGGGCGAACACGATCGCGACCAGCAGCCCCGTTTCACCACCGGTCAGGGTTTCGCCAAACAGGAGAGATGCAGCGAATGCAGTAATTGCGCCGATTGTGAGGCTTCCCATGGATATCACGGCCACTCGCGTCATCACGTGACGGCGCCGCGACGAACCAACGTCCGATGCATAGCGCCCTAACATCCCTAGCGCTACCGTCCCCAGACCAAACGTCGCAAACACACCAAGAAAAGACAGACCCGTCCGGGCGATCGTGAAACGTCCAAAATCCGTTGGTGACAAGACTCGAGCCAGAATGACAGTACTCAGCAGTGCAAACACCAGATTCAGAGCGGTTCCGATGGACGCCCAGGAACCATGCCGCAGCACAAGAGACCGTACATTCAGTTGCGAGCCGCCCGTTCCCTCATGGTGAAACATTTGGACATCTGTGGATGCAACGTGATTCCTGGACATGTGTTGCTGACGGTCACTCCGGATTTGACGAAGATGACCGGCTCTGAGAAACCCGTGTAAGGAGTAAATTACCTGAGGACATGGAAATTCTGTTGATAAGATAGTGACGGCGCCAGTAGGGGTACAGCAGAATTCCGGATGGGCTGTCGGATTCCTGCTTGCCATCGGATTCCAGCACACGGCCTCAGTTACGGAGCCGACGGCGCAGACTCGGCAGTTGCATCCTCATCGCCGCAGCCAGTCAGCCCGTCTAACTGGTTCACCGCACATCACGCACAATCTGCCATCCCGGGCCGCATTTCGCAAAAAAAACGCAATTCAGAACCGCGCCGCGGAGCCGCTCGCCAACAACGCGCTAAAGCAATACGCACCAGCATCGGAAACTACGTATGGGACTCGTCAAGATCCTAAAGAACCGCCTCAATCTGTTCATGGGGATCGCCGGAGGAAATCCACTGATGGCAGCCGTCCTGAACACGACGGACATTGGTCCAAAGCTGCGTTTCCCGGAGTTCCGGGAACTTCCCCCGAACGCACTGCGCGTCCGTGTTGGTGTTGGCGGCCGACTTTTCAATAATCAACCTCAATTCCTGCTGAAAGGCAGAGACCTCTGGCTCTACCTGCTGGCAAACGGCCTCGTCAGGTTCACTGATAATATCGTGGAAATCGGCTCCGGTATCGGACGCCGCACATACTGGATGCGAGACTTCGAATTTCATGGCATCCGATACTCCGGCAAATACACAGGCATCGACATCGACCCGGAGATGGTCGATTGGTGCAATAGTCACTACGACAGGGAACGCTTTGAATTTCATTGTGCCAGCCACGCCAGTTCGGCGTATTTGAGCAAACAGGAAACGGCCAGGTACCGACTGCCGGTCGACGATGCCAGCCAGGGGCTGGTCTTCGGTACATCAGTGCTGACCCATCTGCTGGAAGAACAGATGATCAACTACTTCGAGGAAGCGTTTCGGGTGCTGGTTCCCGGCCGCGCTCTGGTAATGACCTGCAAATGTGTCGATCTGACGTCCGATGATCGCGGCAATACCTACAAGCATCGTTCCGGAAATGCGTATATTGAGAATCCGGGAGTCCCGGAAGCGGCTGTTGCGTATGAGTCGAAGTTCGTCGAACAGACGCTCAGGAACGCCGGCTTTGGCTCAGTGGATTTCCATCACAACGATTCCAACATCCAGCACACGTTTGTGGCCCTTAAGCCTTCGTGAAAGGCATCGCGTCGCTGGCACCGAACAACGGATGACTGACGACTGTCGACAGATACCGTGATGAAGAAGATCCCCAATTTCTTTGTAATCGGCGCTCCGAAATGCGGCACGACGGCGTTGACGGAATATCTGCGACAGCATCCCCGCGTCTTCATTTCGAATCCGAAGGAACCTCGCTTTTGGTGCTCCGACCTGAAGAACAATCCCCGCGCGGAACGCTGGCTGGTGACCACCGACAACGTGAACGGGTACCTGAAGCTCTTCCGAACGGCGACCGCAGACCATCTGGCCGTGGGCGAAGGGACCACGCTGAATCTCTATTCTGCTGCTGCCGTCCCCCGGATTCTGGAATTCAATCCGCAGGCGCGATTTATTGTCATGGTGCGGAACCCCGTTGAGATGTTCCATTCGTGGCACAGTTACCTGGTCCGGCAGTTTCACGAAGACGTGACGTGTCCGGAAAAGGCCTGGAGCCTGCAGGCGGACCGGCAACAGGGACGTCACATACCACAGAACTGTGACATCCCTGAAAAACTGCAGTACCGGAAGATCATCGCCCTGGGAGAGCAGTTGGAACGTTTGCTGCAGACGGTTCCTGGCGAACGTGTGCGTGTCGTTGTCTATGATGACTTCGCCGCTGATCCCGGCACCGAGTACGCGCGGACACTCGACTTTCTGGAAGTGCCACACGATGGCCGTACAGACTTTCCGCGCGTCAATGAAGCGTTTACTTATCGGTTCCCGTGGCTTGCAAAACGGCTGTTGTCACCGCCGCGGCCGGTCCTGCATGCCTTTCGCTGGCTGCAGACACACCTGCCGGCACCGATGGCCGTTCGACTTCGGCACAAGACGCTTTCAGCAATGCGCACGGGAGCGGGGAAACCACGTCTGCCCGAAACTTTGCGGAACCTGATTGCCCGGGAAATGCGTGACGACGTCGTTCGTCTGGGTGAGCTGCTTAACCGTGACCTGGCTCACTGGACGCGTGGTGCCGACGTTTCCGTTTCGCCGGTCTCGGCACCATTTACGGACAGGCAGCCGTCCTAATAGCTGCCTTCGCGACGCAGAACTGTGCGAATGGTTCGCAGCAGCACGAAGTAGTCGAGCCACATAGACCAGTTGCGCACGTAGTAGATGTCCAGCCGAATCCGCGAGTTGTACGTCGTGTTATTCCGGCCGGAGACCTGCCAAAGGCCGGTGAGCCCGGGACGCACTCGAAGGTAAAACGGGAAGTGGTCGCCGAACATGCGGACTTCGTTCGGGTCGTAAATCGGACGCGGCCCCACCAGGCTCATCTCGCCAACCAGTACGTTCCACAACTGCGGAAGTTCATCGATACTTGTACGACGAAGAAAATGACCGATTCCGGGAATCACTCGCGGATCGTTCTTTAGCTTCTGAGTCTCCCGCCATTCCAGTTCCGCGGCAGGATTCGATTCCAGATACTCCTTCAGGACTTTGTCAGAATCCCGGACCATCGTCCGAAATTTCCAGGCGTGAAACGTTCGGCCACTGCGACCGATTCTGGCATGGCTATAGAACGCCGGACCGGGAGACATCAAACGCACTGCCAGTCCGACCAGGATCCATACCGGCAGCAGCACCAGCAGCAGCAGCGCAGATACGGCCATATCACACAGACGCTTCGCAATCCGCTGATAAGGCTGTAGCAGGCGATCCCGGATATGAACGCCCGCCAATCCGGCTGCTTCGAACGTCGAAGTCCACAGGGTGGGAATCATCACGTTGGTGTACAGCATGATGATGTTGGGAACCAGACTGCTTTCCTCGAGTACGTCGACGACACGGTCGGTCGAATCACCGCCGGCGAACAGCATGACCCAGTGGCAATCGTTGCTGCGACAGATGGAAACCAGGTCACTGGTTACACCCAGAAATCGCGCGCCGTCATTTCTGGTCGTGTTGCGCCAATAGTCGGCGGGCGTGTCATCAACGACTCCGATTGGCTTCAGTCCCCGCTGGGGAAGCGCTTCGAGGTGTCGGAGCACGGCCCGTTCATGCGCTCCGGTACCCACGATGATCGCAGATTCTCCCCACCATTTCTGTTTAGCGAACAGGTGCCGCGTCTGAAACCGGAACATCGGGGCCAGCACGGCCAACAGCAATGTGGCGACCAGCAGAATGAGAACTTCCACGGCTGAAAGAACGCCAAAGACCGCATTCAGCACCAGCAGGATCATGCAGGCCATTCCCATCGACGTCAGCTGCCGGCGCAACTCCGCAACGGGGTTCACACCCGTCGCGGGGTAGAGTCCGTTCAGCAGGCCGATCACCAGATGCGCACAGCAGAGTGCCACAAGGTTGTTCAGGAATGTTGGCGGAAACTGTCGCCCCAGAACACTGCTGACGAGGACTGACGCAAGGCCGAATGACACCGCCAGGCTGAGCAGATCCGCAGCCATTAGCGGCAGAGCCGTCAGCACGACCTGCCGGAGCCGTGCTCCTTCCATGCGACGAGATGGAGGGACGTGTTCCTGCGAATTCCACCCGCTGGCGGTTCGGCGATCACGTCTGACGCGACCGGAATTGAGACCTTCCAGTGCCTCCGTTGAGACAATCGGGTCAACCAATCCGGGATCGGAAAGCTGCGGACGGGCAGCGAAATGCGAAGGCATACTGAATTCAGAATTGAAAAAGACTGCTTCGGCCCGCTGTTAGAACTCGCTCCGTTTTCCCGTGCTCGATCGTACCGACCGCTGAAAGACAGTGTCGAACACATTCCCGCCCGTTTCATAAACTTTTCAGGTGATAGCGAAAATGGTGGCTCTGCGGGTGAATCCGGCTTCACACTCAGGGCGAAGTGAAAGCCGATGTACGCATCATTTTGCGGAACCAGGACCAGCGACGGTACGCGTCGTCGGCCTGATCCGAACAGGAGAAGCGACGCATTCGGAGTTTTCCGGCTGGTCGGAATATGCCGGCGGACCGGATTTCACGTGATCTGCGTGCCACAACGAATATCACTGTTGCACGAAGATTTGCGCAGCCATTTTGCGGAAGCGGCCGGAGGTCGGCAAAATCGGCGGCAAGATCGCAGCGTCGCCGGCCGGACGGTCGATCGCATTGATTGACTGGATGCCCCAGGAGAACAGGAGTCTCTTTCAATGCTTGCAATCCCGCGACAGATTTTCGTTGCGACAGCAGCAATCGCCATCATCGCCGTTTCCGGCTGCGCGTCGCTTGAAGACTGCGGCTACGAGACCGGACAGCGGATTCGCACTGTTCAGGCGTGGAAGCACTTCAATAGCTGTCAGGACCAGTGTTTCACCCGAGATTACGCCTCCGGCTGGAAAGCAGGCTTCTACGACGTTGCCACCGGCGGATCCGGTTGTCCGCCACTGATCGCGCCTAAGAAGTACCACAAGCCTCCCGTTTTCTTTGAACGCGACGAAAGTCGCCGGGACGACTGGTACACGGGATTTCAGGACGGCGCATGCTTCGCCAAGACGCAGCCGGACTACCACTACCTGCACGTCTGGGCGCCTGGTCCGTCGATGTGCCTGACACCGGTGTGCCATACGGAGACGTTCCCTGCGGCCCCTCCGGCTGAGCCGATCATGCCACCGGAAGAGATGGTCAGCGACAGCGAACCGGTCGAACCGGTCGAAGCGACCGAACCCGCCGGCGACGACATCGCCGACGATGCGGCTGCGACTCCGGCTGCCGATTCCGTGGATTCCGTGGCCAACGACGCGGTTCCTCAGCAGGACAAGCTGTCTCCGGTACCGACACAGGATGCACAGCCGGCTGACCTGGAACCGTTCGAAACTCAGCCTGTCAAACCATCGGTCGAAGAGACACAACCGCGGCCGTACGATTCCGGCATGCTTCCGACATGGGACATTGAAGTCATTCCCGTCGACAAGCGCGACTCGCCCGAATCCACCACCGGAAACAAGCGTGTTGTGCAAACAGTGCCGCGCGATGATCGGCGATCCTTCACGGCCCGGTTAATCGCGGGCCTGGCGACGGAACGCTAGCCAGCGCCATTTCCGGCAATGTGCAGCGAGGTTCTCGCGGCGTTGAACGTGAATTGAAATCCATTGAGTCTTGCAGGTGTCTCAGCAGGGTTCCTCGCACTGAGGTCGAGGATCAACCAATCAAGGACTGAACGATGCTCAACCCATCTTTTCGCGGAACCCAGCCGCTTCTGATCTGTAATCTGGCGTTTGCTCTGATCACGGCCTGTTCGGGCTGCCACACCATCACGTGCGTCAAGGACGCGGTGCCGGCAAGTCGGCTTCCGCGTGAGTACTGTGCTGCCGCTCGTGAACACTGCCTTCCGTTTCCTCTGACGGCGCTTGGCCAGGAAAAGCCGGCGGCTCACCAGATCGGACCGGGAGACCAGTTGGGCGTCTATGTTTACGGCGTGCTGCCGCCGTCCACCACGGAGGCTCCGGTTCTGCCGAAAAGTCAGCCGGTCAATCAGCGTTACTATCCGCCGAACGGCAGTGCCGTCGGTGCCGTCACCGGGCTGCCGATGGAAGTCGCCGCGGACGGAACTCTGGATCTGCCGCTGGTCGGTGCCCTGGATGTTTCGGGGATGACCGTGCGGGAAGCCACTGACGCCGTCAGGGAGGCGTATCGCAAGAAGGAAATCTTCGCTCAGGGCGGTACGGAACGTGTCACGGTCTCTCTGATTACGCCGCGAGTCCACAGAATTCTTGTGGTTCGTGAGGACACGCCGTCACCACAGGTCGAGCTGTTGCCTCCGGGCCAGGTCGATCACATCCACCGCGGTTCCGGCGAAGTCATTGACCTGCCGATTTACGAAAACGACGTGCTGCACGCACTGGCTTCGACCGGAGGTATGCCGGGGACCGACGCCGCCAGAGAAATCTGGGTCTTTAAGCGATCGGGCCTGACGAATCCCCATGCCATTCTTCCGGAAGAACTGCAGGTCCGGACCGTCAGTTACCACGAAACCGTGGGTGAAGACCGTCAGGTGATTCGATTGCCGCTGGCTGGCTGTCCCGGAGAGTGCGTGCCGTACGATCAATCGTCGGTCGTTCTTGACGAGGGCGACGTCGTCTACGTGCCGCGCAGAGCTGAGTACTTTTATACGGGCGGACTGCTGGGCGGAGCCAAGCTGCCGCTGCCAAGAGACGAAGACATCGACGTGCTGGAAGCCATCGCACTGGCCAATGGTTCTACAGGAGGTCCGCTGGGCCAGTCAGGGAATGCTCTGTCCGCCGGAAGTCCGGGTTATCTGATTCGGCCGTCGCGAGTCATCATCCTGCGAAAGATGCACGACGGTCGCCAGTTGCCGATTCGAGTCGATCTGGCCCGCGCCATGACGGACGAAAAGGAACGGCTGCTGATTCAATCGGATGACGTTGTGATGCTGCAGTTCAAGCCACATCAGGCGTTCCTGAACGGAATCGCGACATGGCTGAACCTTAACGTGACCGCAGTCGCCACCGGCCGCAACTAGATTCGGCCGGTTGCAGAGGCCCGACGCAAAGCGAATCGCCGGCTACTTCGGTTTCCGACCGTAGTCATAATAGCCGGCGTAGTAGCTCTTTCGCAGAAAGCTGCCGCGGCTGCCGAAGGTATTCACGACGCAGCCCAGGATATTCGTGCTGCCCGACTGCAGGATCTTGACCGCTTCGGAAACGTCTTCCCGCGTGTCATTTGACGGGCGAGTCACAAGCAGCATACCGTCTGACTTCTGCGCGACGACCATGGAGTCGGACACAGCCAACACCGGTCCCACGTCGATGAGCACCAACTGAAACCGTGACCGGAGTTCAGAAAGCACGGACGCGAATTTTTCCGATTCCAGCAGTTCGGACGGATTCGACGGAATCTCTCCGGAACACAGAACGGTCAGATCCTTGACGCCGCTGGAATGCAGCGCTTCGTCGAGTTCGCACTTGCCCTGCAGGACATCGGACAGACCGAATTCAGATCTGATGGCCAGACGATTCTGCAGCGTCGGTCGCCGCATATCCGCTTCGATCAGCACAATCGGAATGTTCAGCTGTGCGAACGATGCCGCAGTGTTGAGCAGCAGGGTGGACTTTCCGTCGCCCGGCAGCGGGCTTGTCGCTGTCAGCACGCGCAACTGCCCGGAACGCACGTCTCCCAGCAGCACCGTTCGCAGCATGCGAAAGATTTCCGCTTCCGGCGCGGATTCCGGAACGATGCCGCCGGTACTTCCAACCGGCAGCCTGTTGATGTGGCCCAGAACCGGCAGATCAATGGTGGTGCCGATTTCGTCGCTGGAGTTGAACTTCTGATTCATCTGGTCGTTGGCCACGGCGATGAACAGCCCGGCAATCATGCCCAGCATGATCCCGCCGACGCCGCAGACACCCAGTCCCGGCCACACTCGTTCGCCGCGCCGCGGAACTTCCAGCAGTTCATGAACATAGCCCTGCATGCCGCTGGCCATGTCGAGATCACGCAGTTGCTCGACCAGTCCGTCAAAGAGCTGCTGCGTGCGTTCGACGCGCGAACGCAGGATGCCTTCTTCCAGTTCAAATTCGACAAGTTTTCGAGCCTGTTCTTCGGCATCGGCGGCCAGCGTCTCCAGTTCGCGCCGCTGATCCTGGACGGATGCCAGTTCGCTGACCAGAAAGCCCGTGTACGCTCGCAGCAACTGCCTCGGAGAAAGCTCGGTCTCTTCCCATTCCGCAGCGTTGCCGGCGCCGCGTTCTTCCAGAAATTCGTTCACCAGGCGGATTTCGTCGTCCAGCTTCCGGACCTCCGGATGCCCTGGTCCGAAGTCCGCTGACAGCCGCTGCTTCTCCGACATCAGCCGCAGCAGGTGCGTGTATTGTGCACGGGCTTCTTCCAGCCGCTCCGGTTGCGCCGCCTGGAATTCGGCCGATCGTGAGACATTGGCCTGCAGTCCGGCGAACACACCCAGTCGCTGCAGACTCTCGGTGTCGATGACCCCCAGAGCTTCCAGCGGAATCAGTTCCTCTTCGCCGTACTGTGCGATCGCGTCGCGAGCCTTGGCAAGTCGTTCCTTGAGCTGCGATTCCTTGATTTCCAGCGTCAGCAGCTCCGTGCTGACGTGCCGGAACTGATCGACGTAGATGTTGCTGCTGCCCTCGCCCTGAAACAGCACGGGAGCTTTCTGGCGAGCGCTGACGTACTTGTTTTGAGCATCCGTGAGTTCTGATTCGAGCTCATCCTGCGCTTCGGCGATCAGCGTGTTGGCGGAGGACATGGCTTCGGAAAGCTGCTGCATCAGAAACTGCTGGTACTCGATAATGACAGCTTCCAGAATCAGCTTCGCGTCGTCAGGATCCCGATGTTCGAACGCAATCTTCAAACTGCGCGCGTCCCGCGCTGCGCCGTCGCCGCCGCGAGTCAGTTTCAGGTGCGAAATCACGTAATCGACCGAGTCCTCGTCCTTTTTCAGTTGAGCCACGATGGACGGCAGATTCGTCAGCCCGTGTCGCTGCAGTGCGTCTCCGACGATGCGGCGGCTTCGCAGCACTTCCATGTGGTTGGCAAGAATATCTTCGCTGACAACGACTTCTGAGCCGGAAGTCTGACTTCCGACGGATGCCATGCCGGGGTCACGCTGACTGACCAGTACGCTGGCCGACGATTCGTGCCACACCGGAGCGTACATCCAATAGATGCAGGCGTAGGCCAAACCAAGAACCGTGCAGGAAACGATCACCCAGACCTGGCGCGACAGCACTTCCGTCAGCTTCAACGACGGTGGCTCCTGCCGCGGACCGGCAAACACAAGTTGCCCCAGACTTCCCGCCTGACCGTTTGTCGCGGCTTTGTAGTTGTTGCGATTCGTGGAATTCGTCAGCGACATGAGACAACTGTCACTCTTCTTGCAGGCGATGATTCGAGACAACGGAACTGCGCAGCGGATTCAATTCACGCTGACTGGCGGAGATTGGCAAGTCAACCGACATTGCCGCCAGACGGCGACGGTGGCCGGTCAGAAGTCGCCGCATTCAGGACGCAGTCGAAAGCTGACCGGCAAGCGATCGCCGATTGCGATCTTGATACCCACCCCATTCGGTAACAGCAAGGAACTTCCGAATCGCGAACTGGAAACGACGCAAAAACGGGGACACGCACGGCCTATTTGACAGGTCCATACCTATGCAGTGTACGCCTGCCCGCCCCGGATTGCCGCAGCAAATGCGAACAAATGCATAGTGGTCATGTCCTGCGACTCCGGCATCCGGGAACAAGGGCAGCCGCTGCTAAGCAGGCCCGCAGACGTGTCGCTGACGGGACTTCCGCTGCACATGTGCGGATCGGCTTTTTGAATCGGTGGCTGATTGGCAACGAATCGCGCTAAATCGCACATTGGTTACTGTTACAATCTCGCGAGCCCGTTCTTCCCGTCCACCGTTGGTCGCCATCCATCTATGATGAATCTCCGAATCCAGCGTTCGTCCGTCGCATCATCCGTCCTGGTCTGGCTGGGCGTTGCGTTAGCCTCGACAGCCTGGCCCGCGCTTGCCGTTGCCTGGCAGAATTCCGAAGCCGACGCGCCGGGTGTTGCGGAACCATCGACCAACGCGGACGAACCGACAACCGGCGTCCAGAGTTCCTCGGCGATTCCCAGTTCTCCGCAGGAAATTGTCAGGGCCATCGGAATCCCGTTCGCTCTGGTGTTCGGGATCGCCTCCGTTGTAGCGCTCTGGTCAGCGATTGAGAGGCTGGTTCTGCTTCGACGGCGGCGCGTGATCCCGCGAGCGTTCGTTGACCGATTTCTGATGCACCTGCGTTCCGGACGAATGGACAAGCCGAACGCCATCACCGTTTGCCAGCAGAACGGCAGTCCGATGGCGGAAGTGTTTCTTCACGGAGTCCGCAAGTGGGGCAAGCCCAGCGTTGAAATCGAACAGGCCGTCATCGACGGCGGAGAACGACAGATCAGCCAGCTCAAGAAGCGGCTGCGAGTCCTGAACGGTGTCGCCACGCTGACTCCGCTGATCGGTCTGCTGGGGACCGTGATCGGGATGATCCAGGCATTCAATGACATCGCAGCCAGCAACGCCATGGGTCAGGCTCAGGAACTGGCATCAGGAATCGCCATGGCACTACTGACAACCGCCGTCGGCTTGTTCATTGCGATACCCGCCCTGACGGCCTACATGTATCTGTCCGGCCGCATTGATGCGCTGGTTATGGAAATGGACCGCCTGGGACAGGAACTGGTCCACCTGATTTCCGCCGAAGCCCTGCGCGAACGCGGTGAGGCTCCCGCGAGGAAGGGACCGCCGCCAGCCGAAAAACGTCCGGCCACAAAAGTCTGATGCGACCGGTCGGTCCGTCGCCGTCAATCCGGGGAATGCCGCATGCTTTCCATCATCGTGCCTGTGCTCAACGAACAGGACAGCCTGCGCCAGCTTTGGCGGGAAATTCAGACAACGGCAAACACGGCCGTCGATAGCTTCGAAGTGATCTTTGTCGACGACGGGTCCACCGATGAATCGTGGCCCGCCATCTGCCGTCTGATCGCCGACGACGACCGAATTTCCGGCATTCGACTGCGACGAAACTTCGGCAAGGCCGCCGCACTGACCGCCGGAATGCAGGCCGCTTCCGGCGATCTGCTGCTGATGATCGACGCCGACCTGCAGGACGATCCGTCAGAAATCCCGGAAATGCTGAAGCGCATCGACGCCGGTTTCGACGTCGTCAACGGCTGGAAAAAACAGAGACTCGACCCCTGGCACAAGGTCTACCCGAGCCGTGTGTTTAACTGGATGGTCAGCCGCATGACCGGACTTTCGCTGCACGACCATAACTGCGGACTGAAAATGTTCCGGTCTGAGGTCGCTTCGGAAATTCAGATCTATGGCGAACTACACCGGTTTATCCCCGTGCTTGCATTTGCCAGGGGATTCAGAGTGACGGAGATTCCCGTCCATCATCGTTCTCGGCAACACGGACATTCCAAGTACGGCGCGCGACGATTCCTGCGGGGCCTGCTGGATCTGCTGACCGTGACATTCCTGATCAGCTTCGGACGACGACCGCAACACGCGCTGGGAGCTGTCGGGATCTTCTTCTTCGGCGTCGGCGCGGCAGGACTGCTGTACCTTTCCGCACTGTGGTTGCTGATGAATGTTTTTGGGCTGCTGGAACCACATCCGATCGGAGGCCGACCGTTGCTGGCATACTCCATCGCCGCCGTGCTGCTGGGCGGCCAGGCGATGTCGCTCGGAATGCTGGCGGAACTGATCGTCGCCTACACCAGCAGCAGCCGCGATTCCTACAGCGTCGCCGAACGCCGACTGCATTCGTCACCACAAACTCCCGTCCCCGATCCGGCGAACAGAGCCTGACGTCGGCTCCGTAACAGCAGGCTCGTGCATCGACCAATCAGCACCCCGTCATTCCCGCACTCAATACCCCGTCATTCTCGAGAAGGCGGGCACCCAGCTTCGTCCGCGCATCCTACGCGTCATTCCCGCGCCTCGCGCTCCGTCATTCCCGCGCAGGCGGGAACCCAGTGTCCGGGCGACGCGGTTGTCGCGACGATTGCTGCGTCGTGTCGAACGTTCGTCGATCAGTCGGCGGATTCACGGAGACCGATGAGGGCGTTGGGCGGAGGTCTTTGTGTCGTCAGCGACTCGGTAGATCTCGATTGCTGTCCAGCTTCCGTCGTGGACCAGCGACCGACCATCGTCCCACGACAGGATTTCGCCGCGATCGGCGTCTGACAGGCGGTTCCAGTCTCCATGAGTCAGGGTCGCCGGTACTTCCAGGACTCCGCCGGCGACGAGTTCGTTGAATCGACGCGGCTGTACGTAGTCGGTGAAACCGTACGAGCCCGGTTGCCGATACCGCAGAATCTCGGACCAGTTAACGACAACAAACGACACGGAATGTTCTTTAAGCACGGCCGAGACCGTCGGTGGCGGGACCATGCGACGATTGCGGGCGGGCGTCGCAATGTCGTCCGGAGCTTCCGTCCAGCGTTCGAAGATGTTCTCATCGAAAACCGTGTTGTAGATCGTGTCGAACTGCGCATCAAAAACTTCCGCTTCGCCGACCATCAGCGCGGTAGCGCCGGCTGGGATGATGCGGTTCATCTGCGAAAAATCTGATCGGATGGTGGGAGAGACCGGAGCGGTCAGGTCCATCAGTCCGGCCTGAAATCCGGCCAGCCGCGGGATCTTCCAGAACCCGAGATTGAAGACGCAGCATGCGGCGACCGCGGCAAGTATCACGATTCGGAATGGTCGGTCGCTGAACAGTTGCCAGCACGCGCCTGCGAGAACCGACATCACGGGAATGACGGGGATCCAGAATCGATCGATCCGGTGAGTGAACGCCCACCACGTTGACAACATCCACAATACCATCAGCCACAGCCAGGCGACTGCGGGAAATCGCCGCCACATCAGAAACGAAGGAACGGCCAGCGCGAACAGCAGACCGTTCGTCCAGTCGCTGCGAGCGGCCACGTCGGCGAGATACTGCGGAATCTGATGAACATTGTGATCGGCGGGACTGTGTCCGGCTTTCCATCGAAGATTCAGTTCCTCACTCCAGTCGGTTCCGCCGAAGACGCTGTAGAGCAGCGGGTACACGGGGTTCCCGGTGTCGATAGTGTTCTTCACAAGCCACGGGCCAACTGTGATCAGCACGGCCGATGCGAACAGAACTGCTCTGCGAATCATCGGGCGCGCGCCGGTCGGCGACGGTGCCTGGACCGTGTCCGGTGAGTCACCTGGTGCAATCAGCAGGCGACGCCGCGCCGTCGTGAACAGCAGGAACAGACCAACGGGCGCGACGACGGAAAGTGCTCCCGGGTACTTCGCCGCCATCGCGCTTCCCGCCAGCAGACCAGTCACCAGCCAGAGTCGGTCTTGATTTGATGCAGTCGATCGTGCGGCCAGCAGAGCGGTCATGACCGCGGCGGCCAGATAGAACGTCAATGCGCCTTCGGCGTACGCGATGATGGAAATTCGGAACGTCCAGGGAGTCGTCAGGTAGACGACCGCGGCAATCAGGCCAGCGCTGCGTCCGAACCAGCGACGTGCGGTTGCGAACACGCAGACCGTCGTCAGCAGTTGAAACGACGAAAGCAGCAGCTTGCCGCTGATCGCGCCGGATCGCCAGTCGTTGTCCAGAACCATTGCCGCGAGACTCAGCATCTCACTCAGAAACGGAAAACTGGTATAGACGTTGTGTTCCAGGAACGTGATGCGGCCGTTCCGAAACCACTCCTTCGGTCCCTGCATGTGGTACTCGCGGACATCGAAGTCCCACGGCGGAGTCATCGCTCCCAGTATCAGCATCAACACAAACGGCGCCAGAGCAAACGCTGCCAGAACGACCGGACCGCGACCAGCAGACTCACGAGGTGAATCCGCGACAACCTCAGCCCGACGCTGCTTCGAACGAATTCCCGCGACTACCGCCGCCACGACCGCGACCACTCCCGGAAGCAGTACGGCCGAACGCGACAACATCGCCAGTCGGCCGATCATCAGAACCCACAGCGACAGGGCGGACAGTCCCACACCGGCCTGAATGACAAATCGCTCGGCATGAGTTACCGACGATGGTGATGTCAGCCGCCGGGTAACAACGCTGCCGATCAGCCACGCGGACGCGAACAGAATCGCCGCCGTCAATCCGTACGGAATTCTCTGCGGCAGATACTTCCAGCCGGAATCCACGTTCTGTGTCTGCGCTGTGTCGAAGTCCAGCGGGTTCGGAAGACTGTGCCAGCCCGGATAAAACTGCCGCCAGATGGCGAACCTGCTGACTCCGTCCGCGCCGGATTCATGATTCTCCGTCAGACCGATGTCGGCGGGAGACACGTTCGGCAGCGGCACGTTGAAGAAGTACCAGAGGAACCCTGCGATCCACAGCAATCCCGCCAACTGCAGAGCAAACTCAGACCGGCGAAGACTCAACAGCGGCACCTTCTCATTGGATTTTCAGCAAGCACAGTGTCATCTCAGCACGACACACACTTCAAGACACGGGAACCCTGACACGTGGGAACACTGACACGTGGGAACACATTCGCGGCGGTTGATCCATCGCCGTTGCGATTCATTCGGCGGGAATCGTAGTTCATCCTGTTGCGTCTTACGCCTGGTAATGAACGGGCGTGAGTGATTTTGCCGGGGACATTTCAAAATCGCGAACCAGGGCAGGACACCGCGGTCGCTTCAGGTTCCCTTATGAGGTTCCGGATCATACTCCAGTCACGGCGGCGACTTGTGAGAGCACAGAAAAGCGGCCATGATTTCGACCAGAGTGTTATCGCCTGCAATTCCGAACCGCTTCTTCCTGCCGGGATGAACTCATGATGATTGCCTTCCGTGTCTGTGTCAGTGCCCTGGTATTTCTTGCTTCTGTCAGCGCTCAGGAGAATCCCGACAGAACGGTGCAACCTGATGTTCCGCAGGGAACACTGACGTCGGGCGTCTTCGAAACCAGCGAAGTGTTTCCTGGGACTCGGCGGGACTACAGCGTCTACGTGCCCGCTCAATACAACGCCGATGAGCCGGCTCGCCTGATGGTGTTCATGGACGGCAGCGGCTATGCAAATCCGAACGGAGCGTTTCGAGCTCCCGTCGTGCTGGACAACCTGATTCATCAGAAGGCGATGCCGGTAACAATCGCCGTGTTCGTCAACCCCGGCACGATTGTCGCCACAATGGACGGCGCTTCCGACCGCAGCAATCGGTCGTTTGAGTACGACTCGCTGGGGGACAGGTACTCGAAGTTTCTGATTGACGAATTCCTTCCCGTCGCGCTGAAGGACCTGAACGTGTCCGGCGACCCGGCCGATCGAGCTGTCGTGGGCATTTCGTCCAGCGGAATTTGTGCGTTCACCGTCGCCTGGGAACGGCCGGATCAGTTTGGCAGAGTGATGAGCCACATCGGAAGCTTCACCAATATTCGCGGCGGCTGGGCGTATCCGGGTCTGGTCCGCAAGACGAAGGACAACCCGAAAGCGATTCGGGTGTATCTGCAGGAAGGGAAGGACGACCTGAGCAACCTGCACGGCAACTGGCCGCTCGGCAACAAGGACCTGGCTCAGGCGCTGCAGTTCGCGGGCTACACGTACAAGCTGGTGATGACCGATGGCGGTCACAGCGGCAAGTGGGCGGGTGAAAAACTTCCGAACGCTTTGCGGTGGCTGTGGGACGACAACGCACCGTCTGACAACATGCCGATCGTGGAGACGAAACCGGAATGGCAGCCTCATGCGGACGCTGTTCCGCAGGACAGTGTCCCCAAAGGCACGGTCGAAAAGCAGGAACCGTTCGAATCGCAGATCTTCGAAAACACGACTCGCGACTGGGCCATTTACGTTCCTGCTCAATACAAGCCGGACGAACCGGCCGCGCTGATGGTGTTTCAGGACGGCACCGGGATGATGAACGAAAACGGGCGCTGGCGGGTTCCGATCGTGTTCGACAACCTGATCGCTCGCGGAGACATGCCGACCACGATTGCCGTTTTCCTGAATCCCGGCCACGACAAATCCCGGCCGCGTCGGAACGGAAGACATTCGAATCGCGGCTTCGAATACGACAGCCTGGGCGACCGCTACGTGCGATTCCTGCTGGACGAAGTGATTCCGGAAGTTCGAACGAAGTACAACATCTCGAATGATCCGGAGATGCATGCGATCGGCGGTTCCAGCAGCGGCGCTATCTGCGCGTTCACCGCGGCGTGGGAACGCACAGATTTTTTCCGAAAGGTCTACAGCAGCGTCGGCAGCTTCACGAATCTTCGAGGCGGCAATGTCTATCCCGCGCTGGTTCGCAAGACGGAACCGAAACCGATTCGCGTCTACATGGCGGACACCAGCGGTGACGTCGACAACGCGTTCGGCAGTTGGTGGTGGGCCAATCAGAGGATGGCGTCGGCTCTGCAGTACATGGGCTACGACGTCCGCTTCGATCAGGCCGAAGGGTATGCTCACAACGCCGATTTCGGCGGATCAAAGTTCCCCGATGCCATGAAGTGGCTGTGGCGAAAGGAAACTCACACTCCTGTCATTGATACGACCGGCGATCTCGGCGGAGACCTCACGCTGCTGAACCTGCTGATTCCCGGTGAAGGCTGGCAAGTCGCTGCTGATAACGTGGGTTTCGCGGACGCCTTGTGTGCCGACAGGGACGGCAACCTTTACTTCTGCGACATGAAAGCCCCGGCCGTTGTACGCATCAATGCGGCAGATGGTTCTCGCACGGAAGTCTGCCGGGAAAGCGTCAGCGGCCTGGAATTCAATCCCGATGGCTCACTGCTGTATGCGTGTCAGGGATCAAAGAAACGAGTCATCAGCATCGACCCGTCAAACGGCGAAGTGAAGACCGTCGCGGAAGACGTCCAGCCCAACGACCTGGCGGTCACGAAAGACGGTTTCATCCTGTTCACTCAGACAGGAACGTCTCAGGTGGTGCGCATCAATCCCGAGAACGGCGAAGTCACACCGGTCGACACCGGCATCACGAGACCCAACGGTATTGCCTTGTCGAACGACGGAGGAACACTGGCTGTCTCTGACTACGGCGGCACTTACACGTGGACCTTCCGAGTCAACCCCGGCGGAGTGCTGGACGCCAAAATGCCAACAATGCCCATGAGGCTGCCGATCGATCAGGACGGCGACTTTCAATTCAACGAGCCTCCGCCGTATGTTCCGGTGGCCAGAGGCGACGGCATGGCGGTCGACAAAGCCGGCCGCTACTACGTCACCAGTGACGTCGGCATCCAAATCTTCGACCCCACCGGCCGGCCCTGCGGAGTCCTGCCCAAAGTCGACAAGGACCAGCCGCTGGTCACCTGCATGCTGGCCGGCACAGATCATTCGACGCTGTACGTCGCTCACGGAACGACGATCTACAGCCGGAACCTGACGGTGGAAAGTCCCGGCAGGTAAATCGCGGCATCAACGATGCCCGGCGCGACAGACCAGACCGCCGGACGGGAATTCGTGCTGACGTTCGCGCCGAATAAGAAGGCGGCGAGTGACGGGAACACGGCGGATTCCACAGCTTGACACGTCCATGATCGCCGAACAAATGCAAAACGGCCTTCGAGCGTTTCCGCCTGAAGGCCGTCTGCGTTTCTGAGTCACAACGGGTTGGGGATGAACTGGTGTCAGATCGATCCCGCAATCAAGTCGAGCTTATCGAGCCAGGCCGAACAGTCCTGCCAGAGTGCTGCGGACCCTGCCTTTGGAGGCGTTGGTCTTGTGCAGACGTGACGGGAAGTAAGCCTGTGGTTCTTCCGGTGGTGCCGGAGCGGGAACTGCTTCTCCAGCCGGAGTCGGCTGTGCAGGAGCAGCGTGCTGAACCGGAGCGGCCATTGCCGGAGCGGCGGGAGCACAGCTGTTGCACGGAGCACTGCAGGCCGGATCACATGCCGTCTGGCAGCAGCCGTTTCCGCATCCGTCTCCGCAACCACAGCAGCCATCTACGATTTCGTAGCCGCATCGTTCCAGTGCTTCTTCTGCCTGACGACGGACTCGGCGATCGCAGTCACCAAGAGCACAGGTCAGGGCAGAAATCACACAGGGACCGCAGCAGCAGCGATTACGACGCACCTGGTCGCCGATTTCGTCAGCAGCCTTCCGGCGAACGCGTTCGTCTGAGTCATTCAAACCGTAGACGAGAGCGTTCATGACTTCCGGGTGGCAGCAGCAATCGTAACGATCACCCAGCTTGTGGATGGCTCGGTAACGATCCTTGGCGTAGCAGGCAGTCATCGACTGATAGATCAGCTTGGCAATTTCGCAGCAGTTGTCGTTGCAGCATTCGCCGCATCCGTCGCCGCAGCCACTGCCACAGCCGTTTCCACAGCCAGCGGGAGCACAGCAGCTCGGATCACAGCCGTTGCCGCAGCCGTTGCCACAAGCATTTCCGCAGCCTGCCGGAGCACAGCAACCTGGGTCACAGGCGTTGCCGCAACCGTTGCCACAGCCATTTCCACAGCCAGCCGGAGCACAGCAGCCTGGGTCGCAGGCGTTGCCGCAGCCGTTTCCACAACCATTGCCGCAGCCAACCGGAGCACAGCAGCCTGGGTCACAGGCGTTGCCACAGCCGGTTCCACAACCGTTGCCGCAGCCAGCCGGAGCACAGCAGCCTGGATCGCAGGCGTTGCCGCAGCCGTTTCCACATCCATTACCGCATGCGTTTCCGCATTCGCTGCCACAGCCGTTGCCGCAGCCGGCGGGAGCACAGCAGCTTGCCGGAGCACAGCAGCTATCGCAGCACGGTGGCTTGATGTTGGAGCACTTGCGCTGGTACGTGTAGACATTCTTGCAACACGGACGAGCAATCGTTGGTTTGCAGCAGGCTGGCTGACAATCTTCAGCACAGCCGCAGCTCTTGCAGCCGCCATGGCCGAACATGCCGGCGTCGACGGACGCCGTCAATCCGCACAGTGCGACCGCTGCACTGAACATTCTGATCCATTTCATTGTGAGGTGTCTCCTTTCCTGGGAATCATTCCCTGACCTTTTGCCTGCCACCTTGCCGGGTTCACAATGTCGCTGCCTTCGTGTGGAAGGCCTCCCTCGACCTGCTGCGGGACTTGACTGACCGAACGGGGTCGTTGTCACTCAGAAAATTGCGAACCGGCAACCAGGCACAAACAGTCGACTGCGTTTGTCGTTGACCTGTAGAGTCCGTCCACTGCCGTCACATAGCAGCTTCGCGGTTGCAAGTTCGAGGGCTGTTCGAACTATCGTCGCCCAAAATCAAGCGCTTGAATTTGTCAAGCGGTTTGTCCGGCAATTGCAATCGCACTTTTCCGCCCGGCGCGTTCCGATTGCGAAGGATGCACGAACTGACGTCGACCCGACTGCCATCGGAAGCCCCTGAAACCGCCATTTTTCGACGTGTCAGGCAACCTGCGCGTGACTTTCCGGCCGTCACGGGTTCTCCCTGCTGTGTCGAACAGACCCGGTATCGATTTCTCACGGCAAAACACCTGTCGCGAAGGTGTCGAGCGTATCGATTGGCCGCTTATTCATGTCGTGACACGTATGTGACCGGCACGACGCACGGCAGTGGTTTTGGCAGGTCCGTCAGCGTTCCGCCACGACGGGAATCGCACCGCAATTGCGCGCTAGAGAGTTCCGGTCATTCCGATTATTCGGGCTCTGCGATCCTTCGCCGGTGGCAGAAACCACACCGGATTCATTCACCCGGCCGGAGTCATGCACAAGTTTCAACACACCTTCTTCCAGCCGACGAATTCGCTGTTCCAGAGCCTGGATATTCCGATGTTCCGCGCGTCGTTCAGCGTGGCCGCGGGACAGGCGTTCCACCATCAGGTCATCATTGATCAGCATCCGCTGAAAGAACAGAGTCAGCACCGTACACAGGTAGCGGCGTCCCATTTCCCGCAGCCGCAGGTTGGAGGCTCCCCACGTCCGGCCGTACCACCGAATCGGTATTTCCGCGATGTTGTAGCGTCGGATCAGGGCGCTCAGAGACAGTTCCAGTGTGATGTTGAAATGACTGGACCAGAACGGGCCGCATTCCCGGATGACGGACGTTCGATACGCCTTGAAGGCATTCGTCAGATCGTTGAACTTCGTCCGAAACAGAATTCTGACGGCGTGGTTGACGATGCGGTTGACGAAAAGTTTAACGCGCGGATAGTTCTCCACCACGCTGCCTCGAATGAAGCGTGATCCGAAGACGCAGTCATAACCTTCCTGAATCTTGCGATAGTAGGCAACGACATCGCGCGGGTCGTCGGACAGGTCAGCCATGCAGATCACGACGACTTCGCCGGTCACGGCTTCCAGTCCGGTCCGCACGGCTCGACCGAAGCCTCCCGGCTGATCGCGGTTGATCACGCGAACATTTTCGTCACCTTCCATTCGCGAGCGAACAACCGCTTCCGTGCCGTCCGTGCTGTTGTCATTGACGACGACAAACTCGCTGCAGATCCCGTTCTGTTCACAGACGACCGCACGCAGTTCGTCCAGACAGCGGCCGATGTTCTGTTCTTCGTTGTAGGCGGGAATGACGACTGAGAGCTTCATCGCAGACGACTTTCAACGGAAATTTCCGGGGCGCACAACACGGCAACTCCCCGACCGGAACTCACAGGACCAGCGACCGAAGTTGAGTCTCGTTGTCACGGATCCAGAGATGGATGTCGGAAACGATCTGTTCGGGCGCCAGTTCCGGCTGCCAGTCGAACGCTTCCTGAACACGCCGCGAATCGGTCAGAAAGATCCGCAGGTCGACACTGCTGGTTTCCGGCTGAGCAGCGACGTCGACACGTCGCTCCGTAACGTTTCGGCACAGATCCGTGAGTTCCCGCAGCGAGACGGAAACACGTTCACCGCCGCCGACATTGAAGACCGTTCCGTCCCAGCACCGCAGGTCGCTGCACTGAGCGATCAGCAGTCGGTACAGATCGTCGACGTGCAGCAGATCGCGGACCTGCAGGCCAGTCCCTTCGTAGCCGATGTACTTCAGCGGCTGACCGAAATGGTGTCGCAGCACCCACAGTGCGACGACGCCCTGGTCGACCTTTCCCATCTGCCACGGCCCGGTCAGTACACCGCAGCGATTGATCAGCACGCGCATTCCGGCCGCGGCCGCGTATTCCTGGGCAATCAGTTCGCTGGCCAGTTTGCTGGCGCCGTAATATGACCGGGCTCCGGTCAGAGGAAATTCTTCGCTGATCCCGGCAGACGAAACACCTCGGCCCGTATCGCTGACTGTCCAGCGAAAACGCGTCGTTGTTTGTTCGAACGGAATCGCGTTGATCGCGGACATCGGATACACGCGGCTGGTGCTGAGAAACAGGAAGGCCGCGTCGTTTCTGCGCGCGGCTTCCAGGCAGTTGATGGTTCCGTTCAGGTTGACATCGAAGACGCCGCGCGGTGACCCGGTCAGCCCCGCCTGCACGGAAGGTTCCGCCGCACAGTCGATCAGCAGGTCAAAGGAGCCGACGGCATCGATATCGTCGGCGGAGCGAGTGTCTCCGTGGAAGAATTCGACACCGGCGGATCGCAGTCGAGGCAGGTTGAACTCACTGCCGCGGCGTTTGAGATTGTCCAGCACGGCGACACGGACGTCGGGGAAATCACGCCGCAGATTCAGCGCCAGACTGCTGCCGACGAACCCGGCACCGCCGGTGACCAGTATGTTGCGAAACTGCATGGCAGGTTTCTCCCCGTCAGATCGCGGCAGCCACCGCAGGTTCGCGACTGTGCCGTTCTGCTGCGTCGCAGATTTCCGTCAGGATGTCTTCGATACCGTACTGCTGCTTCCAGTTCGGATAATCCGCCTGGAACCGGCGTGTGTCGGAGATGTACCAGATGTGATCTCCGATTCGCGGCGTTTCGGAATAGCTGACGTTCATCGATCGCCCGACCAGGCGTTCGCAGATCGCGATGGCTTCCGTCATCGAACAGTTGCTGAACCGGCCTCCGCCGGCGTTGTACACGGCGCCTGGCTTCGGGTTCCGGTGGTATTCCCAGAACATCCGCACCAGATCCAGCGAATGAATGTTGTCGCGGACCTGTTTGGCTCGGTAGCCGTAAACGGTGTACGGCTCGCCGGTGATGCAGCATTTGACAAGGTAGGACAGAAAGCCGTGCAGCCGGGTTCCGGAATGTCCGGGTCCGGTCAGACAGCCGCCGCGAAAACAGACGGTGTTGATGCCGAAGTAGCGACCGTATTCCTGAACCAGCGCGTCGGCCGCCAGTTTCGAGACACCGAACAGTGAATGCCGCGTCTGATCGACGGACATGCTCTCGTCAATCCCGTGCTGAGCAAACGGATGTGACGGGTGCAGTTCGAATCGAGTTTCCTGTTCGACCAGCGGCAGCCGATTCGGGTTGTCGCCGTAGACCTTGTTGGTCGACGTGAAGATAAACGAAGCTTTGGGACAGTACTTGCGAACCAGTTCCAGCAGCACCAGCGTGCCGTTGGCATTGACGGAGAAGTCTACAAACGGAGCCGTCGCGGCCCAGTCGTGCGATGGTTGCGCGGCAGTGTGAACGACGATGTCGATGTCCGAACCGAGTTCCGCAAACAGTGGTTCGACGCGTGCATGATGCCGGATATCCAGCGATTCGTGGCAGTATCCCGGCACAGTTTCCTGCAGTTGCTCGCGGCTCCAGCGCGTGGAAGCGTCGTCGCCGAAGAATTCACGGCGCATGTCATTGTCGATGCCGACTACGCGGTATCCCTTCGAACTCAGAAAGCGAACCGACTCGGCTCCGATCAGTCCCGCCGATCCCGTCACTATTGCGATCTTTGACATGCATCCGCTTCCTGTCATTCGTCAGGCGTGCCACGTCGCAAACGCGGCCGGTCGGCAGGTCCGCGACATGTAGGAAGTTCCGCGCCAAGACATGCGCAGAGAACCGGGCAACGCTAGGTCGCGGATGTGGAAGCGGCAAACTGAAACTCTGCCGGCGACGTGCCGAAATCGCAACAGTCTGCCATAACCGGCCTGATCGTCACGACCCGCGAGTCGGACGTCGCTCGGCCAGGCTTCGGCGGCTGTCTTCGGCGACGTCCGGCTGGCGCACGAAAAGTGCCAGAGGAAACGGACCACCGAAGCTGATGACTTCCCGCAATTCCCAGCCGCGAACCCGCATCGACAGCAGCCAGTCGCGTCTGAACAGGTGCGAGTACACCCAGATCCGACTGACGGATGCGTCGATGTTTTGCAGCGGCAGTCCCGACTCGTACAGGTCGTGACGGCGCAGCGGCGGACCGCTGATAACCCGGCCTTCCCGTCCGACATACCGACGGAACCACAGCCGGTCGAATTCATTGCCGTCGTCCCACATATCGATCCGCTGAGCGACGAACGCGTCGTTGTCGTTCCAGCGATCACGGATCGTCGCACTGATTTCCGCGTAGTCGGTACCGGGAAGCGGCTGCGACGACAACACGTTCGCGGCGGCCGCCAACGTCGCGAAAGTCGCGACGCCCCGTGCCGGCAGCCGGCCGGCGAATGTCGAAAGCAGCAGGACGATGACGGGCAGGTGCAGCCACGCTCCCGCGATGGCATACCGAGGCCAGAACGCCTTCTGCGACAGCACCGAATGCAGCTGCGCGAACGGAAACCCGGCCAGCAGGATCGCAATCGCCACTGTGCCGAACAGCATCGCACGTTCGGCAACTGAATGGCCGGCAACGCGAAGTTCCCTGCCCGACCGCCACATTCGAACAGCATACGCTGCGACGAACGCATACAACGGCAGATACAGCGGCCAGGAACTTCCAATGCCCGGAAACGTCAGATCGGAAAAGATTGCCGCCGACGCCGACACGAAGTAGCCGCGGAAATCGTCGATGCGAACGATGGAATAGGCACCTTCCAGCTTTGCGTAAAACAGCGCGACGGGAACGACCGGCACGGTCAGGGCAGCGATCGCAAAGTTCAGCTTCAGCCAGGCGGCTATCGTTGTCCGACGATGTCGCAACAGCGCCAGCCAGACGATCTGGTCCACCAGCAACACATGAATACCGAAGAAATGCACCCAGGGTAAAGCAACGCCGGACCCCGCCAGCAGCAGCCGGTTCCTCAATGTGTCGTTTTCAATGAACCGCATCCACGCCAGACAATGAAGGCTGGCAAAGAACGTCAGCGGCGCGTACGGCAGGCACTGAAAACCCAGTTCCAGCATCGCGGGGTTCAGAGCCATCGCAGCCAGCAGCAGGCCGCGGCAAACAAGGTCCGGGCACAGACGCACCAGGACGCGACTCCAGATCAGCACACTTCCGACGGAGAAAAGCAGGCAGGGCAATCGCAGTACCCAGTCGGGCGAAGCAGAATCGGCGAAGCTGCCGACCAGCAGTCTCAGCAGCGGCGGGTGCGATGATCCGGGAGCAAACAGCCCGTCCACCGGTCCCAGATCAACGGCGTGGACGAACAGCAGCTCGTCGCACAGCAGCCCCGTTGTTGTCGCCCGAAGCAGTAGCAGTGCCAGCGTTGCTAGCGCCGCGACGATGGTGACGCAGCGAAAGTCTGAAGTGGCTGTGCCGTCGAACGCAGCGGATCGGTCGCCTGACGCGGCATCGATCCGCGCATTCGGGACGGCAGATCGATTGCCAACATTGCTGGTTTCCATGAGAGCCGCGAGCCAGGGCAGGGGAAGCAACGCGCCGTCCCGCAGACCGCAGAAGCAGACAAATGACGACGGCGACTGAGTGCAGGGCTGAACGCAGAACAGTGTCCTCAGGTTCAGACTAGCTTCCCGTGGTTCAGCGGCTTTATGACGCGCGGGAAAAGAGGTCGCGGCATTCGCGACAAGGAGCGGACAATTCCGGATTCAACGGTTCTCGGGACCGGACGCGCTCGGTGTTTCGCAGTTATTTCTTGCGAAGGCAGTCCATCGCCATGTAGGCCGTCATCGCACCGGCGATCAGAAACACGATGTCGAGCACCATCTGGCCGCCGAACGGGAAGCTGAAGATCATGTCGAGGATGCAGAGCACGGCGATCAGGGCAACGATCGCCAGTGAGGCAAACACGAAATACTGTGCGGTACCTGACATTCAAACAACTCCGGCCGGCGTTACAGCGAGGGCGATCAGCGAGCCTGAGAGTATAGAACAGCCTGGAATCATGATGCCAGCAGGATTTGCGAAGCGGCTGGTGAGCATTGCGGCTTTGGTCCGCCGATTTCCGATCACGGCAGGAAGCGGGACTCTGCTGCCGGCGCAGATCCGGCGCGTTTCGTGCAATCGTTCGAATCGGAACCGGCCCCGGTGATCCGTCATCGCCGGCGACTCACGCAGCGTTCTGCTGCGACTGGCGCTTCGGCAGACGAACACGGAACAGGCTGCCCTGTCCCGCTCCCGCGCTGATCGGATCGATCGTGCCATCGTGGTCTTCGACAATCCGATGCGTGATGCTGAGACCCAGGCCGGTTCCCTGACCGGTTTCCTTAGTCGTGTAGAATGGTTCGAACAGGTTTCGAATGGTGTCCGTCGACATTCCGGAACCGTCGTCCTGGACTTCGACAATGACCCAGTCGATCTGTTCGAGAAGCCGGATTTCCACGTGTCCGCCCGGCTGTGTTGCCTGAAGCGCGTTGGCGACAAGATTCAGCACGACCTGTTTGATCTGCGAACCGTTGATTTCCACCATCAGCGGCTCGACGCGTTCAAACGTGATCGTGCGATCGCGGTAGCGGTCCATCGGTCGGATGATGGCCAGCACTTCGCCGACAATTCGCGTCAGATCGTCCATCGCCTTTTCAGCGTTTTCACCGCGGGAGAAGTTCAGAATCCGTGCGGTGATTTCTCCGCAGCGACGCGACTCCCGCTGAATCATGGACAGCCTGTCGAACATTTCCTTTTCGTCCGGGTGGCCGGGATCGACGACGTCATACAGGCGGTTCTGCAGAGACTCTGCCGCCATCGTGATTGCCGACAGCGGGTTATTGATTTCATGGGCGACACCGGCGGCCAGGAACCCGATCCCCGCCAGTCGCTCCGAACGAATCAGTTGCCGGCTGCGTTCTTCGACCTTGGCCTGCAGCGATTCTTCGGACTGCTGAAACCGGTCCGCCATGCGATTGACGTTTTCCGTCAGGTTGGCGAACTCATCATTCCACCGAGAAACCGAAGGGATCCGATAGCCGATATCTCCGTGACCGATCCGCGACGCTCCCCTGGCGATCGTCCGCAGCGGCTGAGAAATCCAGCGAAATCCAAACAGAATCGTGATGCCATAAAGCGCGACCGCGATGGGCGTGAGAATCAGAATCAGCTTCAGCAGGCGTTCCGATCGTCGGCGTTCACGTCCCAGCGACGAAAGCACCTGGCTGGAATCATGAAACGCCGGCAGCGTGCTGAGCGTTCTGCGAATTTCGGAATTCAGCCGCGACGCTTCGATGATGACGGCCCCGAATGTCTCGGCAACCGTGTCCGCGGCGACAGCGTTCGATGGACGGGCGCCTGGCGAACCAGCGTTCGGCGAACCAGCGTTCGGTGCGACATCGGCCGGATCGGGTCCGGGCTGCAGTGCCTGCTGAAGCTGACGCAGTTGCACCAGATCTCGTTCGACCAGCAGCAGCCGTGAATAGATCAGGCCCTGCTGTCGAAACATCTCCGGCGTCTGATCGATACTTTCCAGTTTCCGCCGAAATTCCTGGAACTCATCTTCCGCGGCAACAATCCCGGCGTGGTAGTCGTGTCGCAGTTTCTGGAGAGCATCCGGATTCTTCAGATTCAACTGAGCGTTCAGATTCAGCGTGTCCGGAATTCCCGCGACGACTGCCATCAGACGATCGCGGTCAGGCTGGCGGAGCAGCAGTTCCTCCAGCTCCGCGACGGCGTCCTGATGCCAGACAAGCCCGACAATGCCGGCGGCGGCCATCACCAGCATCAGCGTCAGCGCAATGGTGAAGCCTGTCACCAGCCGTCGTCGAATGCTGCGAAGAAAGAACACGCGGACCTCCGTGTCGGCGCGGCCGCAGTCAGGGATGACTCCGCGGACTGGGGTACCTGCGGCCGGAATGGAGTCGCAGTTTAGTGACCGTCGAAATTCCTTAACAGACCGGATGTCGGCAGATTCCGCCGGTCCATGGACCTCCGTCAGCAGTCTGTGAATTGCCGCTCGCGGCAGTGCTGTGTCACCACTGCATGGCTGAGCTGTGTGGCACTGGCTGTGCCACACATCGAAACATGTTGGCCACGGCGCTAATCGCGTGCGGACGGCCGGTGACCGCGGGTCTGAGCGTACAGTTCGCGCATCAGCAGATCGATGGCTTTCGCGCGCAGTTGCAGGCAGCGCCCCTTCTGATTCTGCTGCAGCGCGGCCAGAGCCTGGCGATTCAGAACGCTGAGTTCATCCAGATCCACGGTCCAGCCGTTGTCGTAGCAGGCCTGAGTCAGATCGCTTTGCGTTTCCGACAGGATCTCCAGCAACTCCAGGGACAGCTCCGCCGTCGCGCGACGATAGGGGGACTTTTCTTCGGGAATCTGACTTTCGGCCAGAGTCGTCCGCTGTGACTCGGACAGTGAGAAGTCGGTGTCATCGTCTGCCTGACGCCGGGTGCCGGCAACAATCAGTCGGACAAAGCCCAGAATCAGTGCTGCTGAAATCATCACCAGTCCCAGGCCGCGGCGCTGGTCGGTCAGCAGAAACATCAGCCCGAACGAAGACAGGACCACGAACACCAGCAGTGACAGCAAACTCATCAGCGATCGCTTCGGCTTCGGCTCCGAGGCCGGCTCGATCACCGCCGTCGGTCGGGTGAGCGGCGTCGCGGGTTCGGGGTCCACGACCGGACCGTCGATCTTCGGATAGTCCTGCACATGAGTAATCACGACGGTGGTGTTGTCGGAACCGCCCCGGCAGTTGGCCAGATCGATCAGCAGACGTGACGATTCGGCCGGCGGAAGGTTCCCGACGATGGCACCGATTTCGCTGTCAGTCACGTGCCCGGTCAGGCCATCGGAACACAGGAGAAACGCGTCTCCCTTTTGAATGCTGAATGGCCCTTCCACGTCCACGGTGACGTTTTCGTCGGGGCCCAGACATCGGGTAATCACATTGCGGGGATGCAGCAAATCCACGTTTTCCATGGTCGCCCGGCCCTGACGTATCATTTCCCACTGCAGGCTGTGATCGAACGTCAGTTGCTCAATCAGACCGTTGCGAACGCGATAAACGCGACTGTCTCCCACCTGTCCCACGTAGGCTCCCTGCGGCGTCAGTGTCAGCACGCTGCAGGTCGTGCCCATGTCGGCGAACTCGGGGTTTTCGCGGGCCTTTGTGTTGATCGCACGGTTGGCCGAGTGAATGGCGCCTCGCAGGCGTTCCGGCAGGACGTCGGTGTCCATCTTAAAATAAGCGTGCGGCAGCGTCTCAATCGTGATGCGGCTTGCCAGGTCGCCAACTGAATGACCACCCATTCCGTCGGCGACGACAAACAGATGACCGCAGGTCGCCCATTCGTCGAAGCCCGTACTGAGGCGGACGGAAAGTGCGTCCTGGTTCGCGGCTCTGCGCATTCCGACGTCCGTGCGGGACGCGTATTGAACCAGTGGCTGAACGCTCATTCTGATTGACCCGGACGCGGCCAGAATCCCGGACTTGCGTCCGGCAAAGTGTGGAAGTCTGCACCGCTAATTCCCGGAACCGCAGTGTCCGGGGGAACTCAAGTGACGGGCAGTGTACCGGGTGCGGAGATTCACGCAAATCGCTCGCCGGATTGGTGTTGAATGCACAGACCCCGCAGCCGGTCAGGCGGCGCCGCGGGAAGATGTCAGAATCGCGTCGATCGATCGATGACCGCGCGGTACGCGGTTCCTGCACAGTCACCCGCAGACGGATCACCCGCTCCTCCCCACGCGCTTAACAGCCGCGAATCTGACCTTTTAGCGAATCCGGCGGATCGCGTACGATCCCCTCCCGCGTTTGGCGGTCTTTTCGTCCGGAACCCGCGGAACATTCGTTTCGACTGCTTTCTGAATGTCATGTCCATACGCCTCCTGCTACCGGCATTTGTGATTCTGCTGCTGCAGATCGGCTGCGTTCACCGGCGCGTGACGATTCATTCGGATCCGCCGGGAGCATTAGTCAAGGTTGACGGTCGAGATATCGGCTACACGCCCGCTTCCGTCGATTTCACGTACTACGGCACACGCGAAGTTCAGTTGCTGAAGGACGGATTTGAAACGCAGACGCAACTGGTCGACATCAACGCTCCGTGGTATCAGAAATTCCCGCTGGACTTTTTCAGCGACAACTTCCTGGGAACTCACGTCCGTGACCACCGGCGGATTCAGATTCAGATGCGGCCGAAACAGGTGGACAATCCGACGAATCTGATTCAGCGAGGCCGCTCCCTGCGCAGCGAAGCGACGCACGGACTGTAGCGCGACGGACACGCGGATCCTGCGGCAACCGTCGGCCAGCCGACGTCGATGCACCGCAGGGTTGCGGGGCGACCGCCGGTTCGCCCGCCAAGTCTCAACCGTGCGACTTTGCTTCTTTCCACTGTCCCGCTTCCATGCCCGGCCTTAGACTTCCGCACAAGCGTCTGCGGAATTCGTGCCTGTCAGCGTCACGGCAGCCGCCACGGCAATCATCGCCGGCGCCCTGACGTCCCGCGAAACCGGGAACGTGACACCGCAGGATCGTTGCCTGACAGCGAACTCGCCGGCAATGTTCACACGCCACTCGTCACCAGCCACTTCGCCGTTTCGAATCCCCAGACTGTCGCAATGATCGCCCGCGCTCCTTCCGCTGATCGCTCTGAAGCGCTGCGACGAAATCTGCTGGCCATGAGCGCAGACGGATTCGCGTTCAGCATCATGGTGGGAATCGGGGAAACCTATCTTCCGGCGTTTGTGCTGTCGTCCGGAAAAGGCGAACTCGCCGCCGCACTCATCGCGACGGTGCCGATCCTCGCGGGCAGCCTGCTGCAGCTCGTCGCACCGACCGCTCTGCGATACATGCAGTCGTATCGGCGATTCGTCGTGCTGACAGCGGCGCTGCAGGCCGGCAGTCTGCTGGGACTGATGCTGACCGCCATTCGCCCGCAACTGCCGACGTGGACCGTGTTCCTGTTTGCAACGCTTTACTGGGCGGCCGGCCTGTCGACGGGACCCGCATGGAATACCTGGGCCGAAGAACTGGTTCCGTCAAGCCTGCGAGCCGGCTTCTTCGCGCGGCGCGGACGTCTGAGCCATTTCGGGGTCCTGCTGGGGCTCGTCCTGGGCGGCGTGCTGCTGAAATTTTCGACGTCGCTGTCAAATCCGCTGCTGGTATTCGCATGGCTGTTCGGCATCGCGGCCGCGTCGAGATTTGTTTCGGCGGCGATGCTGGCACGGCAGTCAGAAGGCTCGAACGACCGCACCGCCGTCCCCAGGCTCAGGCGAACCGGTCCGAACGTCGAATCGATCGGGATGCTGAACCGGTTGAAAACCTCCGGTCCGGCTGAACGCTTCATTCTGTATCTGGTGACCGTTCAGACTGCCGTGTACATCGCCGGCCCCTACTTCACTCCGTACATGCTGGGAACACTGAAGCTGTCGTGGATCGACTACATGATCCTGCTGTCACTGTGTTTCATCGGAAAGATGCTGGCTCTGCCGTGGGCCGCGAAACTCGCGAATCGCGCCGGAGTCAATCGGCTGATGTGGATCGGAGGCCTGGGAGTCATCCCCACCTCGGCGCTGTGGATGATTTCGCAGACGTTCTGGAGTCTGGCCGCATTTCAGATCTACAGCGGGCTGGTCTGGGCCTGCTACGAACTATCGATGCTGCTGCAGTTCTTTCGTCAGATTCCCATCGAACGGCGCGTCCGGGTGCTGACGATCTACAACCTCGGAAACTCAGCCGCGATGGTGCTCGGTTCGCTGATTGGTGCCGTGTTTCTGTCGCTGCTTGGCCGAAACGGGTCCGCCTATCTGATGCTGTTCGGGTTTTCGTCGGTGGCTCGTCTGGCATCGCTGCTGCTGATCCCGGGACGACGAGCGGTTGTTCAGTCGACCGTGCAGTCGACAACGTCGGCGCTGCGGGTACTCGTCAGCCGCACGATCGCCGTGCGACCAATGGCCGGTTCGCTGGAACGACCGGTGCTGCCGGCGTTCGACCGTGACGCCGAGGCTGCTCCCGAAGACCACGCCGATTCCGACATCGCTGAACCAAACACGACCCGCGCCGCGTCGTAATGACTCGCGCGAGCCGTCGCGGACGTGAGCCGGATGGTGGGAGAAGACGTTCGGACTTGGTATCGTCGAGGCGTGACCTCCGAACTCGCACGCGCCGCAGCGCGAACCAACGCCGGTGTTGCGTTTCACGTCGCCATTCGAAAGGGATCCCGTGACACTGCGAACTCACCTGACGCTGGCGGTGACGACCGCCGCTGTGACGTTATCGGCGTTTTCCGCAATTGCCCACGCCGATCCGTCAAAGCGCCCGAACGTGCTACTGGTCCTGGCCGACGACCTCGGCTACTCCGACCTCGGCTGCTACGGCGGTGAAATCAGCACGCCGAACCTGGACAGTCTTGCAGCCAGCGGACTGCGGTTCACTCAGTTCTACAACACGGCCCGCTGCTGGCCGACGCGTGCCGTGCTGATGACCGGCTACTATGCTCAGCAGGTCAACCGCGACGCGCTGCCCGGCACGGGTGGCGGCGGCGGCAGCGGAAACCCGCGGCCGGAATGGGCTCGCCTGCTTCCGGAAATGCTCAAGCGCGCGGGATACCGTTCGTACCACTCCGGCAAATGGCATCTCGACGGCATGCCGATCGCCGGCGGATTCGATCGCAGCTATCTGCTTCAGGATCAGGGCCGGTTCTTCAATCCGCAAAGACACTGGAAGGACGACAGGAAACTGCCTGCCGTGGAAATCAGCAGCGGATTCTATGGAACAACGGCAATCGCCGATCACGCCATCGAATGTCTGCAGGGACATGCGTCACAGCACAGCGATCAGCCGTTCTTTCACTATCTGGCGTTCACGGCTCCGCATTTCCCGCTGCAAGCGCTGCCCGAAGACGTCGCGAAGTACAGAGACCGTTATCTTGAAGGCTGGGAAGTTGTTCGCGCAGAACGCTGGCAGCGCCAACAGGAAACAGGACTGCTGGACGGCACGCTGTCCGAAGTCGAACGCGATCTGGGACCGCCGTACGATTTTCCTGAACACCTGAAAATCCTCGGAAGCGGCGAAGTCAATCGCCCGCTGCCGTGGGATTCACTGACGGACGGCCAGAAAAGGTTCCAGGCCACAAAAATGGCGCTGCACGCCGCGATGGTGGACCGGCTCGATCAGGAATTCGGTCGAGTTCTGCAGCAGCTCAAACAAATGGACGCGTTCGACAACACACTGATTTTCTTCCTGTCAGACAACGGAGCCAGCGCGGAAATCATGGTCCGTGATGACGGCCACGACCCGGAAGCCGAGCCGGGTTCGGCACAGACGTATCTGTGTCTCGGCCCTGGATGGTCGACGACCTGCAACACTCCGTTTCGTCGGCACAAGACGTGGGTCCATGAAGGCGGGATTTCCACACCGCTGATCGTACACTGGCCCGCCG
Source organism: Planctomycetaceae bacterium (assembly GCA_041398785.1). Lineage (NCBI taxonomy): Bacteria > Pseudomonadati > Planctomycetota > Planctomycetia > Planctomycetales > Planctomycetaceae > Planctomycetaceae bacterium. Next base: position 61,908 of record JAWKUA010000016.1, read on the forward strand.
GAATCGCCGAAAAAGGCGAACTGCGAACAAATCCCGGACACGTGATCGACATCGTTCCCACAATTCTCGACGTCTGCGGAACGAAGCCAATCGATGAGTGGAACGGCAAACCGGTTCCTGCAGCGCCCGGAATGAGTCTGCAGCCTGCCCTGGCACAGGATGGTTCGGTCGAACACGAATTCCTGTGGTGGCTGCATGAAGGAAACCGAGCCATTCGAGTCGGCGACTGGAAACTGGTCGCCGCGAAGAACGATCCCTGGGAACTCTACAACCTGAGCACCGATCGCGCCGAACAACACGACGTGGCCGCCGAATTCCCCGATCGCGTCGCGGAGCTGGACGCGCTTTGGAACGGCGCCATGAGTGAATTCAAAGCACTCAGGGAATAACGGGGAACCAATCTCAAATCTGGAATCTCGAATCTGAAATCTCAAATCTCCTGCCTCAAACCTCAGGTCTCCAGCGACAATTCCCAATGCCAATTGTTCTTCAGATGCACAATGTCAGCCGCACGTTTGAAACGGCCGGCGGTCGGCTCACAATTCTTTCGGACGTCAATCTGCAGGTCATGTCGAATACCGCCGTGGCAATTCAGGGACCGTCCGGCTGCGGAAAGAGCACTCTGCTGCACCTCGCCGGGACACTCGACCAGCCGACGTCGGGCACCATTCAGATTCTCGGTGAAAACCCGTGGACACTTCGCGGCTCGAAACTGGCGGCATTCCGCAACCAGCACATCGGTTTCATCTTCCAGGAACATCAGCTTCTGCCCCAGTGCAGCGTTCTGGAAAACGTCCTGCTGCCAACCCTGGCCGGCTTCGTCGGCGATCGACAGGCCGCAATGCAGCGAGCGACGTCGCTGCTGGAACGTGTCGGCCTGCAGCATCGAATGACTCACCGCCCGGCCGCACTGTCGGGTGGCGAACGGCAGCGAGTCGCCGTGTGCCGAGCGTTGATCTACCAGCCATCGCTGCTGCTGGCCGATGAGCCGACCGGAAATCTCGACCCGGCAACAGCGGATTCCGTCGGACAGTTACTGCTGGAAGTCGCCACCGAAAACGACGCAGCCCTGTTGTGCGTGACTCACAGCACCGAACTTGCCGAAAAGTTTCCCGACCACATCAGCCTGAACGCCGGCCACGTCGAATATCACGCGGCCGTCGGGTGAAGTCTTGCCGATGGGCCGCGCGCTTTCGACTATTGGTGCGGCGTTGCTACGGTATTTCATCCGCAACCGCCGACAACTCAGCAGCATTCAATCAGCGTGTTCTCGGGAATCGCCGGTACCACGGCCAATATCGCCGATTCCGAACTTGACTTTCACTCCTCATCGCCTGGTTCGCGATTGTTCCCCGACATGCTCCGCTACATCCTCCAAAGCGCCGTTTATTATCGGCGAATCAACTTCGTCGTGATGCTGGCCGTCGCCATTTCGACGGCCGTGATTGGCGGGTCGCTGATCGTTGGTGACAGTGTGCGATACAGCCTGAGGCAGATGACGCTGCAGCGGCTGGGGCGGATCACGCATGTCGCGCAGAGCACCGACTTTCTTTCGGCAGGATCTGGCGGCGGAGGTTCAGAAGCAATCCGGTGCCGGAACTGTGGCCACCCGCGATTCTGCTGACCGGAAGCGTTGAAGCACACGACGACCAGTCCATTCACCGAGCCGGTTCCGTGACGATCACCGGAATCACCAATGACGGCTGGAGCCTGCTGGAAACGTCCGACACTCCGCTTCCGGGCGATCGCGAAGTTGTTCTGGGGTATCGCACGGCGATGGAACTTCACGTGAAATCCGGTGACACCGTTTCGCTGTGGGTCGAACTGCCGTCGTCGATTCCGCGAGACAGCCTGCTGGGCGAACGCGACGAAACGACGCTGGAGATTCAGGCCACCGTCAGCCACGTGCTGAGCGAATCCACCGGCGCGTCGCGGTTCTCGCTGACTCCGGCGCAGCAGCTTCCGTACAACGCGTTTCTGGCTCTGGACACGCTGCAAACGGCAGCATGGGGCTGGAAGAGATCGATGCCGGACGTCGCAGCGCGGTTGCCAAACCGGCTCGCATCAATGCAATGCTGGCGAGTTCCGAAACAACTCCGGACACCGCTGCAGGCATTTCGGCTGCGGCGGGAGCTCTCGCCGATGACAGTGGTCTCGCCGAAGCGATCAAGTCGCAGATCACGCCGGATGACGTCGGCCTGCGCCTGCGGCCGATCACCGATCGCGGCTACATCTCGGCGGAGAGCGATCGCATGATTCTTCCCGATCCGCTCTCCGATGCGGTTCTTGCCGCCGCGGAAGAACTGGGACTCAGCGCCGAACCGACACTGGTGTATCTCGCCAACGAAATCGCCGCGGCGGACCGTGATTCCGGCGACAAACGCTATTCGATGTATTCCATCGTCGCCGGCATTCCGTTTCAGGATCGGCAGGCTTCGGATAGCTACCGTTTGCGTGATGGCAAGCCGGTTCCGCAACTGAGAGACCATGACCTGCTGCTGTCGGCGTGGCTTGCCGCGGATCTTCAGGTGGACGTCGGCGGGACCGTCAAAGCTCGCTGGCATGATGTCGGCAGCCATGGCGAACTGCCGGAGATCGAACGTGACTTCACGGTGCAGGGCATTTTTCCCGACGACGACCCGCAGACCGTCGACGTGAACCTGACCCCGCACGTGCCGGGCATTACCGACGTCGAATCGTTCAGTGACTGGAACCAGCCGTTTGAAATGGAAATGAGCCGCATCACCGAACGAGACGACGCTTACTGGGCCGCTCATCGGGCGACTCCAAAGGCTTTCGTGTCGCTGGCAACGGCGGAAGACCTCTGGAGCAGCCGCTTCGGCCGGTACACGTCCATTCGCATCGCGCCCGTTGGCGGCCTGAGTTCTCTGACGGAAGCTCAGCGGGAAAGTCTCACCAACCGAATCACGAATCAGATTGTGGCAAACATCGATCCGACAGCGCTGGGCCTGTTCTTCCGTCCGGTGCTGGCAGAAGGACTGACGGCGGCCGTCGGAGCCAACGACTTCACGCAGCTTTTCATCGGCTTCAGCTTCTTTCTGATCTTGTCCGCCATCATCCTGGCGGCGCTGATGTTTCGTCTTGGTATTCAGCAGCGAGTATCTCAACTGGGACTGCTGCAGGCCGTCGGCTGGCCGTCCGGACGCGTCCGGTGGTTCTTTCTTGCGGAAGGCCTGGTTGTTGCGGCATCGGGCGCACTTGTGGGGACCTTCGCGGCTGTCGGTTTTGCCAGGCTAATGATCCATGGATTGACGACCTGGTGGGTCGGCGCCATCGGAACACAGTTTCTGCTTCCGGACGTGCGGCCTTCGCGGCTCGCCGTGGCGGCGGGTATCTCGATGCTGCTGGCAGGGTTTGTCATCTGGACAGCCGTCCGTGCTTACCGCCGCGTTCCCGTGCGCGAACTGCTGACCGGGACCGCCGACGAAAACGCATCGCCCGCTGCCGGTGGCCGGTCGGCGTGGCTGCGAGTGATGACGATTTGTCGCTGGGGTGCGGTGCTGCTGGCAATTGGAATTCCGCTGGCCGTCGTGTTCGGCGTCATTCCTCAGGGCGAAGCGTTCGAGGGTCTGACATGGAACGTCGTGTGTTTCTTTGTCGCCGGATTCGCGTGCCTGACCGCCGGTCTGTTCGTGCTGCAGGGACTTCTGCTGCGTCGAGCGTCCGCCGACAATGTGTCCACTGTCGCTCGTGGACTGACCGGACTGGCTCTGGCAAATGCCGCTCGCAGCCGACAGCGCAGCCTGCTGACCACGGCCCTGATCGCCTTCGCGACGTTCGTCATCGTCGCGGTCGGCGCCGGACGGCGGAACCCGTTGTCCGAAACGCCGGACATCCGGTCGGGCAACGGAGGCTTTACGCTGGTCGCCGAATCGTCGCAGCCCATTCTGTTCGACGTGAACACGGACGATGGCCGAACGAAACTTGGTTTCGGGTCGGCGCCAAACAAACCGGCACTGCCCGCCGGGACCAGGGTCTACTCGTTTTCAATGAAACCCGGACAGGACGCAAGCTGCGCGAACCTGTATCAGGCACGCGTCCCGACTCTGCTGGGAGCATCGCGCGAATTCATCAGTCGCGGCGGCTTTCGTTTCGCGAAGACACCCGGCGAGAACCCGTGGGAATTGCTGACAGAATCGCTTCCCGACAACGATGGCCTGCCGGCAATTCCCGTCATCGGCGACATGAACACACTGCAGTTCAGTCTGAAAAAAGCTATCGGTGACGTTGTTCTGGTTCCCGATGAAATCTCGCCGCAGTTCGCTTTGCAGATTGTCGGGATGCTGGACGGCAGCGTGCTGCAGGGAGCCCTGATCCTCAGCACCGAGAACCTTCATCGAGTTGACGCGGACGTTTCCGGCGATCGCTACTTCCTGGTTGAAGTGTCGAAACCGGAAAACGCCGACAAAGCAGCAGCCGCGCTGGAAGGCAGCCTGAATTCCTTCGGCATGGATACCGAACCGGTCGCTCAGCGGCTCGCGGGATTCCTCGCCGTGCAGAATACCTACCTGTCAACGTTTCAGATGCTGGGAGGGCTCGGATTGCTGGTGGGTACGTTCGGTCTGGCAGCCGTCATGATGAGAAACGTGATTGAACGACGCCGCGAAATCGCGCTGCTGCGAGCCGTCGGTTTCACAACGCTGCGAGTTTGCCGCGTTATTCTGATCGAAAACTGGCTGCTGCTGTTCTGGGGAATCGGACTGGGTGCTGCATCCGCACTGCTGGCGATGCTTCCGCACCTGCTCAGCACGGGAGCCGACGTGCCGTGGGAACCGCTGGGAATCACGCTGGCTGCCGTTGCCGCGATCGGCAGCGTCGCATCTGTTTTCGCCATCCGGCGCGCGGCCACCGTGTCCATCCGGGAAAACCTGGCCACCGAATAGAAATTCCGCCGCGATCCGCCGCCGAATTGATGCGACGCCGTCGTGACGCTCACGACACCAACAGCGCCGGCCTCGCGGTTTCACGTTGGAAATTTGCGGCTCAATCCTCGATAGTCAAGGCGTCGACAGTTCGACATCGCGTCCCGCTCCGTCACGTTGTTTGCGGAATTGCCGCCTCCGGAACCTTCGCCATGATTCGCCTGCCATCAGTCGCCGTTCTTTTGGTTTCGCTCTGCATAACGCCGGTGCAAGCTTCGGAGCTGTCCGTAAAAACTGTCGCCGGCAACGGTGCCGATGGTTATTCCGGTGACGGCGGCGCGGCGACGGATGCGGCGATTTCCCAGCCTTTCGGCATCGTCATCGGCCCGGACAAGGCGCTCTACGTTTGCGAAGTCGGATCCCACGTCATTCGCCGCATCGATCCCGACACGAACATCATTACCACGGTTGCCGGTTGCGGAGAAAAGGGCTACTCCGGCAATGGTGGCCCTGCGATTGATGCCCGGCTGAACGAACCCTACGAAGTGCGATTCGACACCGATGGGAACATGTACTTCGTCGAGATGCAGAATCACGTCGTCCGCCGGGTCGACGCGAAAACGAATCAAATGACGCTCGTCGCCGGTACCGGGACACCGGGTTTCAGCGGCGATGGCGGACCGGCCGTCGCCGCGCAGTTGAAACAGCCGCATTCGATCGCCCTGGACCACAGCGGTCACCTATACATTTGCGACATCGGCAATCACCGGATTCGACTCGTTGATCTGGCAACAGGCCGCATCGAGACGTTCAGCGGTACCGGAGAACGACTGCCGACTCCCAACGGAGCCAACGTTGCCGGCACTTCTCTGAACGGTCCGCGAGCACTGGATTTCGATGGAACGGGAAGCCTGGTTCTGGCACTTCGCGAAGGAAACGCGATCTTCCGAATAGACCTGAACACTCGCACGCTGCATCACCTCGCGGGCACCGGCGAAAGCGGTTATCTCGGAGACGGCGGTCCCGCCAGGCAGGCACGCCTGTCCGGCCCCAAAGGGATCAGTGTCGCTCCCAACGGTGACATCGTTTTTGCGGACACAGAAAGCCACACGATCCGGGTGGTTCGTGCCGCGGATGGAACCATTGAAACTCTGGCAGGCGATGGCAGCCAGGGAAATGGCCCCGACGGCGACCCGAAGCACTGCCGCATGGACCGGCCTCACGGGGTCTTCGTCGATTCCGCCGGCAAAATCTACATCGGTGACAGCAACAATCACCGAGTGCGGCTCCTGCACTGACGCGTCGCTGCGCCGAACGGCTTCGGTCACCGACCGCGGAACGCGACGCCCCCGCCAATCGGCTGACAGCTTGTGGAGATCCACGGCTGGCATCGGCCTGCCTTGATTACCGTCAGAACCGGAACAGCCAGTCGTTCCGTGCGCCGGCGAGCCGTCGGACGTGGCCTTTTCGCAACATTCTGCGCGAAACGTGGTAGAGTTTTCGCATCAGAGAATTCACGTTGGTTGCCGACTCTGGGAGACTACCAATCATTATCTGTCTAATTATTTCGCTCATTGCTTGCATCAGAAACCATTTCATTTCATAATCTGTCAACTATGTGACTGAATCTGGGCGACTCTCTGATGCTTGTTGACGAAAGACGATCGAAAATCCTTCAAGTCACGGAAGCATCCGGGTTTGTGTCGTTGCAGCAGCTTGTCGCCGATCTGGGAGCCAGTGAATCCACCGTTCGGCGAGATCTGGAGTATCTCGATGCGATGGGTCAGATCAGCCGCACTCGCGGCGGAGCTGCCTACGCGGGAGAGTCGCTGACGGATTTCGACGTGCGGCGACACCAGGCGTCCACAGAAAAGCGTCGAATCGCCCGCCACACGGCGGAGCTGATTTCGGCGGGGGAGACAGTTCTGCTGGACGGCGGCACGACGACATTGGAGGTAGCCAGAAATCTGGCGGGGAAGTCACTTCAGGTGGTGACAAACTCACTGCCGATTGCATCGCTGCTGATGAATCAGCATGAGATCGAATTGATTTTCATTGGTGGCTATGTCTATCCGAAAACAGGTGTGGCGCTCGGCGCGATGGCTGTGGATGCCCTGAAAAACATCAATGTGTCGCGTCTGGTCATGAGTGCCGGCGGAATCACGGCGGAGGGGCTGTTCAACAGCAATGCCCTGCTTGTGGAAACTGAACGCGAGATGATTCGCGCGGCGCAGCGAGTGACGCTGGTGGCCGACAGCGGCAAGTTCGGTCGCCGGGCGCTGTCACAGTTGTGCCCGCTGGATGCGGTCGACGAAATCGTGACGGATGACGGAATCTCGGACGAGTGGCAAAGGGATCTGCGAGCGAAAGGGATTGCGATGGAAGTTGTGGATCTGATTGCAGGAACAGTGGCGTAGTCGGCGGGGGATTGAGGAGAGCATTGTGGTATCAGCGGCAGCGATTCAGCGAAGTGATGTCGAGCGAATTGTGCGTGACGTACTCGCTCGCCATTCCGGCAGACGGAGCGCCGTCGCCGGAGGAATTCCCGTACTTCGCGGCAGTGGAACAAACGCAGCGGAGATCGCCTCGGCGGCAGACCGCAGTCCGCTCGTCGTGAACATCTCAGCGCGGCATGTTCACCTGACTCAGCAACATGTGGAGATTCTGTTCGGACGCGGGGCAACACTGACACCTCAAAAGGACCTGTACCAGACCGGTTACTACGCTGCGGAGGAGACGGTTGCGGTTGTCGGTCCTCGTCGACGAATGATCCCAAACGTTCGAGTGCTGGGGCCGTGTCGGGGCGATTCGCAGGTGGAACTTGCCTTTACTGACGGCATCTCGATGGGCATCGACCTGCCGGTGCGAATCAGCGGAAATGTCCAGGGAACGCCGGGGTGTATTCTGGTGGGACCAAAGGGAGTCGTGGAATTGCCTCAGGGCGTGATTCGCGCCATGCGTCACGTGCATATGGGGCCGGCGGACCTGCTGTATTACGGCGTTGCCGACCAGGACACACTTCACCTTCGCGTCGAATCGCCGGGCTGCACCACAGTTCTGGAAGATCTGGTCGTGCGTGCGGGAGACAATATCAAGCTGGAGGTCCACCTGGACACAGACGAAGGCAATGCCGTCAATCTGGAGAATGCCACAAAAGTGGAACTTGTGAAGCCGGCGCCGTGCCGCTGTCAGCACTAACGGCGGTGAATCATAAGCAGTGATCCGGAAATCAGCAGCCGGCCATTGCTTACGATTCCCTGTCAATTGTTACCTACCAGGCGGTCACGGAGTGCTGCCCATCAAATTTGCCGACGCGTCGGGGACTCGGCGTCAGAGGCCGGAGAACATTGAAAATGGCAAAAACAATGGAAGCACTGGGATTGATCGAAACGAAGGGCTTCGTCTGTATGCTCGAAGCCGTCGATTCGATGTTGAAGGCAGCCAACGTCGAGATGATTGGCTGGGACAAGGTCGGCAGCGGTCTGGTGACAGCATTTATCGTCGGTGACGTGGCGGCTGTCAAAGCGGCGATCGACGCCGGCGCTCAGGCGGCATCCAAGCTGGGTGAAGTCGTCAGCGTGGAAGTCATTCCCCGCCCCCATGAAGAACTGATCGGGATTCTTCCCAAGCGCCGCACCGCGGCAAAGTAGTCCTGTTCCCGTTCTTCCACGTCCGACAAACCATTTCTATTCAGGAACACCAACGATGTCAGAAGCAATTGGCATGATTGAGACAAAGGGTCTCGTCGCACAGATCCAGGCATCCGATGCGATGCTGAAAGCCGCCAACGTGACCCTTGTCAAACAGGTTCAAATCGGCGGGGCGTACGTAACAACCATTATTCGCGGCGATGTCGGCTCCGTTCGGGCCGCTGTCGACGCGGGAGCATCGGCTGCTTCGCAAACCGGCGAACTCGTCAGTGCTCATCTGATTCCCCGGCCGGACCAGGCACTGCTGGACCAGTTTGTCTAGGGCAGGACAAATGAAGGTTCTTGTCGCAAATCTTGGTTCGACAAGCTTTAAGTACCGGCTGTTCGATCTCTCGGACGAGTCTCAGCTTGCGCGCGGGGGAATCGACAGGATTGGGGAACCGGAAAGTCATTGTGCAGTCGAAATCGGTGACTATAAGACTGAGAGCCGGCAGCACGTGCCTGATCACGCCGTTGCTGTGGCAATCTGTCTGAACCAGCTCACCGATCCGGCTCGCGGATGTCTGAGTTCCGTCAGTGACGTCGCTGGCATCGGCTTCAAGGCCGTGTTTGCGGGAAGACTCAGCGGCGTTCGACTCGTCGATGAGGAACTTCTTGAACGGATGGAAGCGCTGTCCGAGATCGCTCCTGCACACAATCCCCCTTATGTCAGGGCGATGCGGCAATTGCGGCAGGCGTTCCCGGAAATTCCTCTTGTGGCAGCCCTGGAAACCGGGTTTCACGAGACAATACCGTTCGAACATCGTGCATACGCAGTTCCCTACAAATGGTACACGGACTACGAAATCCGCCGATGGGGATTTCATGGAGCCAGTCACCGGTTCATTTCCGGTCGAGTCGCGGAATTGCTCGGTCGGGAGGACTTGAAGGTCATTAGCTGTCACCTTGGCGGCAGCGCGTCCGTTTGTGCGATTCACAGTGGGACGAGTCTTGTAACCTCAATGGGAATGAGCCCGCAGGGAGGATTGCCCAACAACAATCGCGTCGGCGATTTTGATGCCTACGCGATCCCTGTAATCATGAAGGCCACGGGGCTGACTTTTGAGCAGGTGCTGGAGGAAATGAGTTCCAAAGGCGGATTGCTGGGAGTCAGTGGTCTGAGCGGAGACTGCCGCGATCTGGAAGTCGCCGCGGCAGACGGTCATGACCGCGCGGAGATGGCTCTCCGGCTTTTTGAAGCGTCGATCCGTTCGCATGTGGGTTCCTATCTGGCACTACTTGGCGGCACAGACGTGATCGTTTTTACCGGAGGTATTGGAGAAAACAGCGAACGCATCCGGAGCAACGTCTGCCGCAATATGGAATGGGCAGGAATTCGGCTGGATGACAGCAGGAACTCGGCAGTCTGCAGAGGGAAGGAAGCGTGCCTCAGCAGTGATGACAGCCAGGTTCAGGTTTGGGTAGTCCCGACAAACGAAGAACTGGTGGTTGCTCGTCAGACAGCCGCTGCGATCGGCGGCAACAGGACATAAACATGTAAGGTGCTCCGCTGCACGATGCCGCGACGCACGCCATCTTCAACAGATTCCACCGCTTCCCGGCAACGGCAACCAAAGGCTCAGGTCATGTTTCTGGCACGGATTACAGGCAGTGTCGTTTCGACTCAAAAGGTCGGTGAGCTGGTTGGTCAGAAACTGCTGATCGTTGAACCACTGCGTGTCAACGAAAAGGACCAAAGCGATCTTCAGCCTACGGGTCGATCGTTTGTGTGTGTGGATACCGTCGGGGCCGGACATGGAGAAGTCGTGTTGTGTGTCCAGGGCAGCAGTGCCCGCTTTACGCCGACAACGAAGACCCTGCCCATCGATGCGGCAATCGTGGGCATCATCGATTCCGTGCGGGTTCATGAAAAGACAATCTTTGACAGCCGCTCCGCGTAGGACCTGACTACCTCCCTCGGAACTCAGGCCCGGACGGGAACATGTTCCACAATGACGAACCCCTATTCAGCACCGGAAACCACAAACGAACCACACTACGATCCGGAAGTTCAATTTGAAGTTCGCAGCCTGAAACTTATCACCATTGGCCTTGCCATCGGGCCAATGGTTTTCCTGGGTATCGCACTGGTGCTGTCACAGGGAGCAATTGACGGGAAACCTGACATCGTCGCGTGGCTGGCACTCGGATTTGCCGGTCTTCAGTTTCTGATGCACATACTGGTTCCGCCACTCGTGGCACACGCGGCAATTCGAAGGATTGATTCCCGGAGGTTTGGTGACTCAGATGTAGCAGCGAAGGCAGGGTTATTGTTACCGATATTTCGACAACGACATATCATCGCCATGGCGATGCTTGAGGCTGCGGCCTTCTTCAATCTGGTGGCCTACATCATCTCGCGATTTGGAGGAAATCTGGCGGTTGCGGCAGTGTTGATCCTGCTGATTGCGGTTCGCCTTCCTTCAGCGGCGAATGTGCACTCGTGGATCCATGAACGACTTCAGGAAATTGAGATGAGCTAGCGGTATTCAGGAACGCGAGGCAGTTTCTGTGGATAGAGACTGGCCCGGAAATTCAACGCAAGGTTCGGACGCCGATTTCGCGAAACCCAGGGAGGGCATTTTTCTTACAAGGCTAATGGCAATGCAGGCATCAGAAGCAGCAGTTCGACAGATCGTCCAGGAGGTTCTCAGTCAATTGTCTGACCGGACCGAATCGCGGAACGGAACGTCGGCACTCTCTCGATCGAATGATAACCACTGGGGCGTGTTCAACGATGTCGATGCGGCAGTGACGGCGGCTCAGGAAGGATTCGAGCAGCTCAGCCAGGCATCAATGGAGCAGCGGAAGCGGGCCATACAGATCGTCAAGGACATCTGTGATGAACAGGCCGAGGAACTCGGCCGTATGGAACTGGCCGAGACAAGAATCGGACGTCTGGATCATAAGATTGCAAAACTGCGCGCTATCAGGGTTGTGCCGGGAGTTGAGGCACTGCGAACAGATGCAGTGAGCGGCGATCTGGGCCTGACGGTCACGGAATATGCTCCGTTTGGCGTCATCGGAGCGATCACGCCAGTCACTCACTCGCTGCCAACGCTGGCGGGCAACTTTGTCAACATGGTGGCGGCCGGGAACTCGCTGGTCATTAACCCGCATCCCAGTGGAGCAAAGATAGCCGCGGAAGGCGTGCGCCGCTTCAACAGGGCCATCTACCAGGCGACGGGGCTTCGAAATCTGGCAACGATTATCGGCAGTCCCACAATTGAGTCTGCTCAGGCAATCTTTGACCATCGCGGTGTCCGGCTGTTGGTCGTGACAGGTGGCCCTGCCGTTGCGCGGGCCGCCCTGCGAAGTCCCAAGCGGGCCATCGTTGCCGGTCCGGGTAATCCTCCCGTCGTCGTGGATGGAACCGCCGATCCCGACAGCGCTGCGCGATCGATCGTTGCGGGGGCGGCGTTTGACAACAACCTATTGTGCATTGGCGAAAAAGAAGTGTTTGCGGTCAGGGACATCTTCGACTCGCTGATGGAGGCTGTCGGCAATAACGGCGGCTATCGGCTGAATGCTCAGCAGGTCCGGCAGTTCACCGAGAAGGCGTTTGCGCCTCCGAGTGATCCAGGCGGTCACCATGTCCTGAATCGCGACTACATTGGCAGGGATCCGTCGTGGCTGGCCGCTCAGATCGGGATTGACGTTCCTGCAAACACGCAGATCCTTTATGGCGAGACGGACGAGCACAATCCGTTTGTCAGCGAGGAACAGATGATGCCCTTTGTGCCGTTTGTGCGATGTAACTGTGCTGACCATGCCATTGCTCTTGCGAAGAAATATGAGCATGGCTTCGGACATACGGCCATCATTCATTCCAAAGACGTGAAGACCATCACGAAGATGGGACGAATCATGAACACGACACTGTTCGTTAAGAATGGACCGAGCATGGCTGGGCTGGGACTTGGCGGGGAGGGCTTCCTGTCCTTCAGTGTCGCGACACCAACCGGCGAAGGAGTGACCAGCCCCATGACATTCACGCGTCAGCGCCGTTGTGCAATGGTGGAAGATCTGAGAATCATCTGACGTCGGCGGGAGCTACCATGCTCCCGTGCCGCTGGAAATGTGAGACACGAAGTGGAAACCGCGAGAGTCCTTGGCAATGCAACGGCAACCGTCAGGCATCCGTCACTCGACGGATGGCGACTGATCGTGCTGCAGCCGCTGGATATCAATAATCAGGCGGACGGCTTTCCCATCCTTGCGATAGACGAACTCGGCGTGGCCCGGAATAGTCTGGTGTTCTTCACAAGTGATGGCAGCAGTATCAGAGAAATGGTTGGCAGGAACGACTGTCCGGTGCGATTCGCTGTTCAGGGAATCATCGATAATTCATAGCACCGGTTTCAGGCCGGAAGACGAGCGATCACACGCAGAAATGAACGTCACAGGTGAACAACTCGAAAGCATCACTCAAAGCGTCCTGACGGCACTTCGGGCCCGTGGTGTGACGCCAGGTGGCCGTTGTTCCTGCGGTTCGGCAGGAACATCAGCAATGGACCACGCAAAGAGTTACGACAAACCCGCCGGCGCCATCGCCGCGCTGACGGACCGTGTCATTACAGAAGCGGTATTGGAACACGCCGGCATTGTCGGGCGACAGGTATTGCTGGGCAGAAAGGCCGTCATCACGCCGTCGGGGTACGACTATTTGCGCCGCAATCGCGTTGTTGTCACCAGAGCAGGGAGTCCGGTTCGGAACGACCTTCCAGGCGTGGTGATTTCCATCAACTGCGATGCTCTTGCCGATTCAGCCGCAAAAGTGGTGAGCTGGTCGCGCGTTTCGGTCGCGTCGGAAGTCGAGGCAGCCGCCAGGGCGATTCCAATGGCAGCGACGACGCGCGTCGCCTGTTGTGGCGGTGAACCCGGAATTGTCGCCTGCCTGGTCAACCGGCATCGGGGGATGCGAGCGGCTGTCGTAAATTCGAACTGCAGTATGGATGCTATTTGGCGGCAGATGAATCCCAACGTTGTCTGCTTCTCCCCAGAGCATTGGAGCCTGGCGGCCGTGTGGCAGTTGCTGCGGCAGTTCACCGCCTGCAGTCCAGAAGTCCCGGCGAGCTGGAAGGAAGTCCCGGAAGGAGTACGAACGTGAGAATCATGGAGTGTATCGGAACAGTGACTCTGTCACGGTGTCACGCATCGCTGAACGGCGCGACATGGAAACTGGCGGTTCCGCTGATGCATGGCGGACTGTGCGGCAGTGAATCCGGACGCACGGAGCCAGTCGTGGTATTTGACGAACTGGGAGCCGGCATCGGCAGTCTGATGGCTGTCAGCGAAAGCGCCGAAGCGGCTGCGGCATTCTACCCGGACACAATGCCCATCGACGCTTACGACGCGGCAATCATTGACAACCTGAATATCGACCGGAATTGAACCACAACACTGAAAGAACAGATTCATGCCAAATCAATGGAACAGCGGAATTCACGATCGAGCGTTGAAGGAAGAAATCTGCGAGATCGGTCGGCGCGTTTACAACAAGGGCTTCGCAGCAGCCAACGACGGAAATATCAGTATTCGCGTTGGAGACAACGAGGTCCTGTGTTCGCCGACAATGATCTGCAAGGGCTTTATGAAGCCCGAAGACATCTGCGCGGTGGATATGACGGGGAAGCAGATCGCAGGAAAACGCAAGCGGACAAGTGAGGTTCTGCTGCATCTGGAAATCATGCGCCACCGGCCGGACGTAAAGGCGGTTGTGCATTGTCATCCCCCGCATGCCACGGCCTTTGCGGTCGCCGGGGAACCCATTCCGCAGTGTATCCTGCCGGAAGTGGAAGTGTTTATGGGCGAAGTTCCGATCGCTCCTTATGAAACTCCCGGTGACCAGCGCTTCGCCGAGACTGTGACGCCGTTTTTGAAGGCGACCAACACCATCATCCTGAAGAACCACGGCACCGTGAGTTTCGGAAAGGATCTGACGGAAGCCTATTGGAAGACGGAAATCCTGGACGCTTATTGCCGGATTCTGCTGCTGTCGAAGCAACTGGGGCCGGTTCAGTATCTGAATGAGCAGAAGAACCGGGAACTGCTGGATCTGAAGAAGAAGCTGGGCTTTGACGATCCGCGTTTCCACAACGAAAACTGCGACCTGTGCGGAAACAGTGCGTTTCGGGAAGGGTATAGGGAGCAGATTCCCGTGCAGCGGGCGTTTCCGAAGGCACCGGACTACCCCGGTTACCTGCAGGAGCCGTGCGGCGCAACCTGCGAAACATCACCGGCCGCAGACGAGGATCTGGTTCAGATGATCACAAATCAGGTGCTGGCAGCGCTCGGAAAATAGCAGTGCCCGCGATCACCGTGACTGTCAAGCAGACGACTCACAGCCTGCGTTCGCCAACGGCGGTTATCTATCGTCTGAATACACCGATCGATGGAGCATGAGGCCCCGCAGCGGCGGACACAAATTCTTCAACAGACGCAGCAACGCGGCACTTTCGTGCCGGGAATGGAAAGTGAAGGCAACAGATGAAAGTCAGTATTATCGGCGGCGGAGGATTGGTCGGTTCGTGTGCCGGGTTTGCTCTGCAGATGGGGAGGATCGTCAGGGAAATCGCCCTGGTCGATGTGAATCTTGAACTCTGCGAAGGTCAGGCTCTGGATCTGCTGCACGGTTCGTCACTTGTCGCTCCCCAGAGAATCACGGCGGGCGGGACGGAGCAGGTTGTTGACAGCGATGTCGTCGTGATCACGGCAGGGCTGCGCCGAAAGCCGGATGAAAGCCGGCTGGACCTGATCAACAGAAACGTGGCGCTGTTCCGGAACATTTTGGCCGACATCAGGGTTCACGGGATTCGGAAGGACGCGATCGTTCTTGTCGTGTCCAATCCTGTCGATGTTCTGACATACCTTGCCGTGAAGGATCTTTCTCTTCCGGCGGGGCAGGTCATCGGTCTGGGTACCGTGCTGGACACGACACGACTGCGAAGCATGCTGGCTCAGCGAATTAACGTCGCATCAACACAGGTCGACGTGACGATATTCGGTGAACACGGCGACAGCATGGTACCGGTCTGGTCGGCGGCTCAGGTTGCCAACCTGCCACTGGAGAAGTTTCCCGGAGTCACCCCGGCGCTGATTGCCGAAGTGGAAAAGAAGACTCGCGGCAGCGGTGCGGAAGTCATCAAGAAGAAGGGGGGAGCGGGCTTTGCCGTCGGTGTTTCGATTGCCGATGTTGTTCACAGCATCGCTCTGGATGACGACCGCATCCTGCCGATCAGCAGTCTTCAGAACGGAGCGTACGGGCTTAACGACGTGTGCCTGTCGGTTCCAACCGTCGTGGGTCGGTCGGGCGTAAAGAGCCACATTGAGATCGACTTGTGGTCGAAGGAAAAAACCGCTCTGGCCAGGAGCGGCAGTGTTCTTCGCGAGACAATCGACAAAGTGTTGAAGGGATAGCGGATATCGCAGCGTGCCGCTGCATTGCCCTGATGCTGCGAAAAGAGAAACGGCTGCCGAGCACGAAGCGCTCAGCAGCCGTTTTGTCGTAAGCGGGACTTTTTGGTGCCGGCTATGCCGAAAAGCTGCTGCCGCATCCGCAGCTTTTTACGGCGTTCGGGTTGTTAAACGTGAAGCCGCGTTTTTCGAGGCCGGTGTAGAAGTCGATCGTCGTGCCGTCCAGAAACAGATCGCTTTTCTTATCGACGACGACACCCACACCATGGTGTTCGGAGATCAGGTCGGTCGTTTCGTCATAGGAATTCGTGAAGTCGAATGCATATTGGAATCCACTGCAGCCGCCGCCGACCACGCCAACGCGAACGTATTTCAGTTCCGGGCGGTTCTGTTCCTGCATCACGCGCTTGATTTCGCTGGCGGCATTTTCCGTAAGAGTAACGCTCATCGAAGGATTCTCCTGTGAGTCTTATGAAGACGTTGCGTCGGCAAACGGCCGAACGGTGAGAACATAGCCCCGGCCGCCGTCGCGACAGGGTGATTTCAGTCAGGCGAACAGTATAGGCTCAACCGGATTTCTTTCCAAACCGCGTTTTCGCGTTTCCCGCTGAGGAATGATGTGAACGTCGTCGACGACCACGAATTCGCGACCGGCAAGTGACGATGGCATTTCTCGTAAGGCGGGCAATCTCAGGAACGTCATTCTGATACACTTTCGCGGGCGAACGTCTGTTGTCTGCGGACTTGTCCTGATTTTCGTTCAGACTTTCGACAAAGGCGGCATGATGCACGGATTGTTTCGGTCCACGGCAACGGTGATTCGTCCGATACCTGCTGTTGTCTTGCTGTTGGCTGCGTCGATGTCGTTGGTCGGCTGCGAAGTTTCGGCGCCGCTGGTAGAAGCGGACGCCGCGCCTGATGCGGTCGTTGAGCAGATCGCGGTTGCCTCTGACGGAAGCGTCCAGCACAGGCAGATTCGCCTTTCAGAAGCCCTGGCGGACCCTGACCGCATTGTTCTGGTTGACTTCCGTGCCGACTGGTGCGGGCCTTGTCGACAGCTAGACCCGGAACTGCAATCTATTGCCGTTGAGTTTCCGGATCAGGTACTGGTCGTCACGGTCGACGTGGATTTGCACATTGGTCTGGCGCAGTATTTCCAGGTGAGCACCATTCCGGACGTGCGTTACTTCAGGAGCGGAAAGGCGGTCGGTGGAATGCTTGGATTTCGTGATGCTGCCGGAATCGTTTCTCGGCTGAATCTGAAGTAGCGCCGGCTAATCGACCTGGAAAGTACGTTCCATGTCGTGCGGTCCGGAACGCTGACGGAACTGTCTGATGACGCGATCATTGCCGCGTAGCCGGTCGCGGCAGCGGGCGATCGCGACGGCCGAGTTTCACCGGATGGCGATCAGTGCTGTGGCGGCATCCGATCCCCGCACTTCGCCGATGCGGACACAGTCCTCGAAACCAGCGGTCACCATGGCAGACTGAAAGTCGGCCGCGTTCTGCTGCGGCACACCGAGCAGCAGGCCTCCGCACGTCTGCGGGTCGAACAGGACGGCGTAGCGAGGATCCGCCCGCACAGTGTCAGTTACAGCGATCTGCGATTCGCGAACTCGATTGCCGGGAGCCAGACTGCTTTCGATTCCCTGCGACACGAGTTCCGCGACGCCGTCAAGCAAAGGAAGTGCGGTCAGCCATAAGTCTGCCGCCAGGCGGCTTGCGTGAAGCATCTCCAGCAGGTGACCGGCGAGTCCGAAGCCCGTCACATCCGTGGCCGCAGCGACCCCGGAACGGACGGCTGCAGCGGCAAGAGCGTGCTGAGGCTGCAGCATCGTCCTTATCACCGATTCGTAATGTGCAGCGGAACATCGGCTTCGCATGTGCGCGGCCAGCAGGATTCCGATGCCCAGAGATTTCGTCAGCCACAACTGATCACCGGCGCGAAGGGCGTTTTTTCGCAGCGGAGTCGTGCCGATTGTTCGACCGAAAACCGTAAACCCGGCTTCGAAGCGAGGACCGACGATCGTGTGACCGCCAACGACCTCCGCGCGCATTGCGCTGAATTCCCTTCGAGCGCCGCTGAGAAAATCGCGGAGGACGCGCTGCTGATCGCGACTGCTGCCTTCCGGTACAACGACGTTTGCCAGAGCGTGCGTCACCGCGGCTCCGGATGCGACCAGGTCACTGGCTGCGTGCAGAGCGGCCACTCGTCCGAACAGCCAGGGATCGTCGAACGGGCTGGAAAAGAAGTCCGTTGATGCCAGAAGCTGTCCGGAATCGTCGCCTCCGATTTCAGCGGCATCGTCCGGACTCACGGTATTCGCAAGTGCCCTGTCGAGCGCATCGGCTTCCAGCTTGCAACCACAGCCACGGCACTGCATTGGTAAGCCGTCATGCAGCATCGAACCTTTCGGCCGGTACATTTCCATGAATCGTGTGTCGATGGAATCCTTCAGCTTCCACACCCAGCCACCGGAAAACGACAGGCCTTTCCATTGTCCGATGGCGGTGCCGTCGCCGAGGTTGATGAGCTTCAGAAATGATCGCTGCGGAACGTACGACGTCAGCGGCCGATTGCTGAGCGCACGCTGCAGATTTTCCCAAAGAACGGGTCCCTGCCGGACGGCGTAGACTCCGGCCTTCGGCAGCTCCGCTCCCTGAATGGTGCCGGAATCGCCGACCGCGAACACGGAAGGCGTGTCCAGGCATTGAAGGGAGGCGTCTGTCAGAAGGAATCCCTGCTGAGACGTCGGCAGATCCAGACACCGCAGTATCGGCGGCGCGGCCGCACCCGTCGCCCAGATCACAACATCGGCGTCGCGAGTCGTTCCGTCGTCGAGCACAACGTGGCCAGGTTCGACTGCGGTCACCGTCCGGCCGCACGTGACTTCAATTCCCCGATGCTGCAGATGCTGTTCGGTCCGCCGTCGCGTGCCCTGCGTGACGCCTGGCATGATCGAGTCGCTGCGCGTCACCATGATCAGCTTTAGCGGCCGCTGCGTCAGTGTTCGAATGAACGCCGGTGCGCAGAACGCGATCTCCACACCGGCGACACCGCTGCCGACAACAGTCAGCCGCAGTGGTTCACCGGCATCGGCGCCGGGAAGTGAGGCGATGCAGGCCGCAAGCCGGTTCTGGAAGGTCTGCATCGGTTTGATCGCCACCATCGAACTTCCGCGGACCGCGACTCCGTCGGTCGTCGGCACGGAACCGATTCCAACAGACAACACGTCGAAGGGAATGGCCGGTCGGTCGTTGAACAGAATTTCCCGCCGAGAATGATCGATGCCCGTGACCTGTCCGAGGATCAGCCGAGCGTTCACCGACCGGCACAACCTCACAACATCAATCTCCATTTCATGCCGGGGTCTCTGACGGGCCAGCACCGCAGGCAGCATTCCGGAATATGTCGCGACGCCGAATTCTGAAATGCACGTCAGGTCGGCGTCCGGAACGGGATTCATGCCCCACATGCGTACGACGTGAGCGTTTGTGTGTCCGACTCCCAGCAGTACCACATGCCGGCTGCTCAGGCGTTCCTGCATCCGACTACGCTCCACCCGAGACGCAACCGGCAAGCGCGGCTCGCAGGCGTTCGGTCAGAGCCGGAAACTCGGCGTCCGCGACGGTTCGCAGGTCCAGCAGCAGGGCATCTTCAGAGATTCTCGGCAGAATTGCGGGGCGTCCCGTTCGAAGCCGCTTCGCGATCGCGTCCGGATCGAACGTTGTCCCATCGGCTGATCCTCTGACTCTGATGGCGCAACTGGAAATCGTGAAACCGGGGACGGAGCCGCCGCCGATTTCGGCATCGCATTCGACGACGTCGACGAACAGCGCCGCGTGCGTCGATTTCAGAGCCGCAACAATTGCTTCGCACTCCGCACGAATCGCGGACAAATCTTTCGACAGCATCTTCAATAGCGGCAGTTCGCCAAACGCGTTTCCGGAGAGATGAACTTCCGTTGTGGCTTCCAGCGCCGCCAGCGTCAGCTTGTCGACCCGGATGGCTCGCATCAGCGGACTGGACCGCAGCCGATCAATCCATTTCTGTCGACCGACAATGATTCCGCACTGAGGCCCGCCGAACAACTTATCACCGCTGAAGAGCGTCACATTGGCCCCGGCTCGAACACTTGCGGACACTGTCGGTTCCTGCAGGCCGAATGCGGTGAGGTCATGTATGCAGCCGCTGCCAACATCGTCGATTACGGGCAAGTCCGCCGGTCGCTGCATCGCGGCCAGTTCTTGAATGGACGGTTCTGTCACAAAGCCTGTCTGACGAAAGTTGCTGCGATGCACGCGGATGACAGCGCCCGTGTTTTCGCTGATGGCACGTTCGTAGTCGTGCAGGTAAGTACGGTTGGTGGTACCGATTTCCTTCAGCGTGACTCCGGCCGCCGCGAAGACTTCCGGCAGGCGAAATCCTCCGCCGATTTCGACAAGCTGGCCTCGCGAAATCACGACTTCGCGACCGGCCGCCGTTCCGTGCAGAACCAGCATCGTGGCGGCCGCACAGTTGTTAACGACCAGAGCGTCGTCGGAGCCGGCCAGAGTCGCGAGCAGCTTCATCGCCCGTTCGCCGCGACGGCAGCGACGACCGGTCTGCAGGTTCAGTTCCACGCTGGCGTACGCGGCCGCGTCGTTCATCCGGGCGATCGCGCGATCCGCCAGCGGTGCTCGACCGAGATTCGTGTGCAGCAGGATACCGGTGGCGTTGATGACGTGTCGCTGCAACTGTCCGTCGTCGCATTCCGCCTGCAGCCGAACTTCCCGCAACACGAACTGTCGCGTCGCGTCGTCATCGAGTTCCGCGCCGTTCAGCAGATTCTGTCGACACGCTTCAACAGCGGCACGCACCCATTCCGAAAGCAGAGGATGGGCGAATCGATCGCGCAGGTCGGCGAGTTCCCCGCACTTCAGGATTCCGTCGACCGACGGAAGCTTCCGCAGTCGGTCAGCGCTGTTCAACGGATTGCTCCGGCACAAATTCCATCAGCTGTGGTCCGGCCATTCGGACATCTCCTGATCGCTGTGTCACGCCGATGCGATCGCAGTATTCCAGAAACGGAATGGCGTGTTTGCGAGTCACCTGCCAGCAGTCCCGGATGTCGGCGACGGAGCGTTCCGGCTGCTCATCAAACAACAGCTTGAGTTCGCCGCACAGTTCTCGAAACGTATCCGCAGAGATCATGAAACCGCCGCCGACATCAATCACGATTCTCTGTTCTACGGCGAAGCGGATCAGTGACGCAACGGCGTCGGTGGAAATTTCCAGTTTGTTCGCGATTTCCTTTGTCGTCGGTGACGCCCGGTTGCCGCGAAACATCTCAACAATCTGGTCCAGCCGCGAACGCTGACGTTTGGAAAGAGCATTCTCCCCCGTTGACAGTGCCAGCAGGCTTCCCAGACGAACCACCAGATTCTCGTCCTGCAGAGAACGCAGTGCCCACTGCACAATTCCGGCCGAACCCAGCGGCCGAAGTTGCTGAATCAGCGACGCTTCCACACACCAGGCATTCGGCGAATCCTCCGCCTGTTGAGCCAGCAGCGCCAGCGCCCGACTGCGAACCCGGTCGGCGGCGGCGCGCGAAACCAGTCGACCTTCGACGGGCATGAGCACGGACTTCAGCGCGACAGTCTGCTCGACAATTTCGTCGCAGGAACGACTGGGAATCCCAAGCTGCAGCTCGAACCGGATCGGATCGACATCGACTTCACCATCGAGTTGCACCAGCGCCGCCAGACGAATCGCCGGATCGGCGTCACCAAGCGGCAGCGCGTCGTCAAGCATTCGGCGCTTTTGCCGAATGCCGCTGTCAAGAACTGCCAGCACACGACCTCCGCCAAAGGAACCGATCGGGTACGGCAGTCGCAGCAGAACTTTCTGGCCAAACGTCGCAACGACGGGGTACTGCGTTTCGACGAAGGCGATCACTTGTTGCCCGGCTTCCAGTCGCTTGATGCCGCTGATCCTTGCCGAATCCGCGGTCGTGGCGGTATGCAGTTGAACCGTCGCCGGGCATCGCAACGAAGGCGCGTCGGCGAACGTCCGGATTTCCACGATCAGATTTCGCGACACGGGAAACAGTCCGGGTGCGACCAGTTCGTCGCCGCGTTTCACCAGGTGCGTGTCCACGCCGGTGACGTTCATGGCGGTGCGACGTCCGACGACGGATTTTGTGACGCTTTCTCCGTGAACTTCCAGCTCCCGCACGCGGACATTCGCCGGAGCCTGGGCTGCTGCGCCGGCCGGTCGCCATTCCAGCGTGTCTCCGATGCCGACCGTGCCGCTCCAGATTGTACCGGCCACCACGCAGCCTCGGCCGGGAACACTGAAAACGCGGTCAATGGGCATCCGAAAGAAACCATCGGCGCTGCGAAGCGACGTGCGAGCCGCCTGACGAAGAGCGTTCCGCAGTTCGTCCAGCCCTTCACCCGTCACCGACGACAGCGGAACAATCGGAAAATCGCTGAACCCGAAGTCGGCCAGAAACACTTCCAGCTCTTCCGTCAGTTCGTGCAGAGCGTCTTCGGTCGACAGATCAATTCGCGAGATGGCCACGATGAGTTTCGGCACGCCGAGCATTTGCAGGATCGACGCGTGTTCCAGAGTCTGCTGCTGAATGCCCTGATCGCACGCGACAACCAGCAGGCCCACATCCACGGCGGAGACTCCCGCCAGCAGGTTGCCGATGTACTTCTGATGTCCGGGAGCATCGATGAAAGCAAATTCCCGGTCGCCGTCGCGGACCGCGGCGAAACCCAGATCAATCGTGATGCCGCGGCGTTTTTCTTCAGGGTGAGTATCGGTGTCGGTCCCGGTCAGCGCGCGCACCAGCGACGTCTTGCCGTGATCTATGTGCCCAATGACGCCGACGATCGTGTAACTCATGCCGCACAGCATACGACATCACGCAGCGATGTTCATTCAGCAGCAGCGGAGAAAGGTCGCTTGTGTCCCGCCGTCGGCACGCTTCGGGCGCAGGAATTCGATGGAATAAGTCGCCGGGATCCGCCATTCGGCTGAATTTGCGGCCGTTATGACTTCTGTGTTTCCGCGTGTTCCGCCGCGAAGTAGCGATTGTCGCGAACCCAGTCTTCACGTGTGTAAATGATCGTGGACGTGTCGGTTTCCTGAATTTCGATGCGATCCAGACGAAAACCCATTTCCGTGATTTCCGTAAACATGACCCACGCCAGGTTCTCGACACTTGTCGGACCGTCCAGAACCTTCAGCCGCAGGTTCTCGCCTGTCCGGCGGCAGTGATCCTGCAATGTTTCATACAGCGGATCGTGGCGATTGATCAGCATCCCGTGATCGAAGTTCTGCAACAGGTACGGTTCCATCTTTGCGTCGAAATCACCGAACAGCGTGCTGATGTCGCCTTCCCGCTCGACCTCGAAGTGAACTCGCAGACCGTAACGGTGCCCGTGAATATTACTGCATTTGTCGCGCAGCGTTTCGTTGCGATGGGCGGCGTAGAACTTGTACTGCTTCTCAATAATCATGATTTCCCCGGTCGACAGTTCACAGAATTCTTCGGAAAGCCACCGGATCCGTTCCGGCGATCGGCCATTCAGCGCTGTACACGGCGCCGCTGAATTCTAGCTCGGTGAACCAACCAGAACTATGCACCAGCCGTCACCGCGACATCCTGCGTGTCGCCCGCGCTGACAGCATCCGTTGTGAACTCCCCACAACGCGCGGACTGCAAAGAATGCCGGAAACCTTTGGGCCGCGCGAACCATGGCGGACCTTCTGTGCGGGAGACGTGGCTCTTTGCACGGATCGCATGTGATCCGGGTGTCGTGGTCTGCATGGTGGCCGATCCCGGGTTCGGCTGGTCACAGGGGTCTCCGGTGCGTGCCGATCCTGTTCCTGCCGCTATCGGTAATCATTCTGTATTATCACGCGGAACTTTTCCGCGTCAGTCTGTCGTCGATGCGCACGCCTCGCGGACCACAGTCCGACGGTGAATTCATCGCGCCACAGCGGCAGAATTTCACGGACCACTCTTCAGGCAGAAAACAGGGCCGGCTGGTAAGGCCGGAATGTGGGTGGAACATGCGATACTTCGGGCTTGCGTTGCTTCTCATCCTGGCATTCGCGTCGGACACGATGGGCGCCGGACTGAAAGTTTCGGGCCTGAGCTGCGAACACCTGATCGATCCGCGAGGCATTGATGATGTGCGTCCCCGGCTGAGCTGGAAGCTGATGCCTGCCGTCGACACGCTCCGCAATCAGCGTCAGTCGGCGTACCGGATTCTGGTAGCCAGTGATGCGGAGTTG
Organism: Planctomycetaceae bacterium; assembly: GCA_041398785.1. Taxonomy (NCBI): domain Bacteria; kingdom Pseudomonadati; phylum Planctomycetota; class Planctomycetia; order Planctomycetales; family Planctomycetaceae; species Planctomycetaceae bacterium. The sequence continues at coordinate 86,189 of JAWKUA010000016.1, forward strand.
CTCAATCGCGATCAGGGCGACGTCTGGGATTCCGGTCGGGTGGAATCCGATCAGTCGCAGCTTGTCCGTTACGACGGCAGGCCGCTGGAATCGCGCCAGCAGTACTGGTGGAAGGTGCAGGTGTGGGATCAGGATGGCAATGTTTCCGCATGGAGTTCTCCCGCGTTCTGGTCGATGGGCCTGCTGGCTGCCGAGGCATGGAAGGACGCGAAGTGGATCGGGCTCAATGAGTCCCATGACGATTCGATTGACACTGCCGATATCAAAGCCGCCAACTGGCTGTGGTATCCGGAAGGTAACGCGGCTCAGGACGCTCCCGTTGAAACTCGCTACTTTCGTCGCAACGTGACTTTGCCGGCGGATCGCAGAGTTGTTCGTGCCGTGTGCCTGTTTGCCGGGGACGATGTTGTTTCCTTTTACGTGAACGACGTTTTGGCGGGTATTGGTCGCGGACATCCGTCGCTCATCGGCGTCGATCTGACGGGGCAATTGAAACCAGGTGAGAATCACCTGGCAGTTGCCCTGACAAACGGCGCGGCCGACGTGCCCGCCAATCCGAGCGGCTGGATTGGTGCGCTGCGAGTGGAGTTCGATTCCGGTGAACCAATGGTTGTGCTTTCCGACGGCGACTGGAAGTCCGCCAAGTCGGTGGCGGACGGCTGGCAGTCGGCTGAGTTTTCCAATTCCGAATGGGTCGCCGCGATGGAACTCGGAAAGGCGGGAATCAGCCCTTGGGGAATTCCGTGGAACGACCGCTGGACGTCGGAGCATCGCCGTCTTCCCGGTCGATACCTGCGGCGGGAATTCGAAACGGCCGCCGACAAGACAATCCGGCGCGCGACCGCGTCCATCTGCGGGCTGGGTTTTTTCGACCTGCATGTCAACGGCAGGCTGATCGGCGACCAGTTGATGAATCCGGCTCTGACCGGGTACGACAAGCGGGATCTGTACGTGACATTTGACCTGACCGACGCGATGCGTTCCGGAACGAATGCCGTCGGAGTCATCCTCAGCAACGGCAGGTTCTTCGCGCCGAGATCGCAGAATCCCATGCCGATGCACTCGTACGGGTATCCGCAAATGATCGGGCAGATTCAACTGGAGTATGCTGACGGCAGCGTTCAGACGATCGTTTCCGACGAGTCCTGGAAACTGACAACGGACGGCCCGCTGCGTGCCAGCAACGAATTCGACGGCGAGGAATATGACGCCACGATGGAAATGCCCGGCTGGTCCGAACCGGGCTTTGACGATTCCGGATGGCGACCGGCGGAGGTTGTTCCGTCGCCGGGCGGCCGCCTTGAAGCGCAGATGGTCGAGCCGATTCGCGTAACCGAAGTCCTGAAACCGGTGCGGATCCTGGAAGCAAAGCCGGGCATCTGGATGGTCGACTTTGGTCAGGCGTTTTACGGAGTCGTTCGGCTGAACGTCAGCGGTCCGGCCGGCACGCGAATTTCCATGCGGACCAGCTTCAATGTCCTGCCCGGCGGGACTCTGAATTTCATCAACGACCGCAGTGCCCGCAACACCGATGTCTACACACTGAAGGGCGGCGGAAACGAAACCTGGCATCCGCGTTTTCGAGGCAATGCGACTCGCTGGGTGCAGGTTGAGGGTTTCCCGGGAACGCCGACCGCGGACAACTTCGCCGGTCTGGTGACTCACACGGATCACGCTGCCGTCGGTAAGTTCGAATGTTCCAATGATCTGGTGAACCGCGTGTATCTGAATGCTCGCTGGGGAACCCGCCTGCAGAATCGCAGCGTGCCGATGGAACCGGACCGCGACGAACGCATGCCGTGGTCCGGTCATCCGGCCAAAACGTCCGAAAGCGAAGGCTGGGCGTTTAACGTCGCCCGGTTCTACGAACATTTTCTGCACAACTATCGCGAACATCAGGGGGGCGACGGCAGCCTGCAGGAAATCCTGCCACCGTACTGGAAATTCAACGGCAGAGACATCATCTGGCCCAGCGTCGTGACGGTGATTCCCGACTGGTACTACAACTTCTACGGCGACGATCGTCTGCTGGTCGACAACTATGACCTGATGAAGCGCTTCGTGCTGTATCACGAGCGTGCCAACCTGAAGCCGGACGACACGATGGATCACTGCACGTATGGCGACTGGGTCGACACCGCTTCGATCGGAGCCAACAGCCGCAACTTCGGAGCGACTTCGCGTCCGCTGATGGCGACCGCGTATCTGTACAACAACTGCCGGATTGTCGAACGAGCGGCGCGGCTGACAGGCCGCCCGGACGACGAAAAGTATTTCCGGGAACTCGCCGACCGAATCTACCGGGGCTTCAACGCTCGCTTCTTCGACGACGCTTCCGGAACGTATGAAAGCGCGACGCAGTGTTCGGCAGTGCTGCCGCTGGCGTTCGGACTGGTGCCTGACGATGTGAGGCAGCGGGTGATCGACAATCTCATCCGCGACATTCTGGTGACTCACAACGGTCACACGTCAGTCGGATTGATCGGAACTCAGTGGCAGATGCAGGTGCTCACGAACATCGGCCGCCCGGATGTGGCGTACACGATTGCCACTCGAACGGACCGTCCGAGCTGGGGATACATGATCAGCAAGGGCGCAACGACGTCCTGGGAACGGTGGGACACGGACACTCAGGACGGCGGCATGAACGGCGAGAGTCAGAAGATTCTTTCCGGAAACTTCGAAGCGTGGTGTTATCAGACACTCGGCGGAATCAACTACGACCCGGACAACCCCGGCTTCAGGCACATCATCCTGAAACCGCGACCCGTCGGCGATCTGACATGGGTCAGAGCGTCTCACGAATCCACGTACGGTCGCATCGAAAGCGACTGGAACCGTGCCGATGGTCAGTTTCACTGGAAGGTTGTTGTGCCGCCGAACACGTCCGCGACAGCCCGGGTGCCGACAACTTCGCCGGATCGAGTTCGCGAATCAGGCAGGGCGATTGGTGAGAGTTCCGGGATTCCGGTGCTGGAAACTTCGTCCGATGCGGTGGTGGTGAAGCTGGGTTCGGGAACATACAACTTCACCGCACCGCTGGTGACTGCAGCAGCGGAATAGCGCCGTTTGAACAGGTCCGACGGCAAAGCCCGACGCAGACCGCGCGGTGCAAACGGTGGGCTCCATCGATTTCGGGTCAAACAGCGGAAGTACTCGGAGACACAAGACTTGAACGAATCACTCGACGAAACAACCGCCGCGGCGTCGCTTACTGAACGAGTTGACAAGCTTTACGAATTCGAACGGGAACCGGTTTCCGAAGACAAACTGGAAAGTGGAAAACACTTCGCGGCGCTGTTCGCGGGAGAACACGTCGCGGGCACGGAATTTGTCATCGGAGCGGCCTTCGTCGACTGGGGAGCCAGCGCCGCGGATGTGCTGTTTGGGCTGCTGATCGGGAACGCTCTGGCTGTACTGGCGTGGACTTTGGTTTGCGCGCCGATCGCCGTCAGAACGCGGCTGACGCTGTACTGGTATCTTCGCAAGATCGCCGGGCCGGGAGTCACCGCGGCCTACAACGTGCTGAACGCTCTGCTGTTCTGCGTCCTGTCCGGAACGATGATCACGGTGTCCGCGTCGGCCATCCGCATTCCGTTCGGCATTCCCGAACAGACGATGTGGTATCCGCAGGACGTTCGGTTCGTGTTCATCGTGCTGATCGTGGGAGCCGTCGTCGTCAGCGTGGCAATTCTGGGATTCAAGCGGCTGGCTCAGTTTTCAGAAGTCTGCGTGCCCTGGCTGTTCGTCATGTTCTTCGCCGGTGCGCTGGGGATGCTGCCTGTTCTGGCGAACGCACTCGAACTGGAAAGCGTTGCTGACGCATCAAATCTCTGGCGAATCGCCCAGGAACAGATCTGGGTGAAACGGCCGGATTCGGTAATGGGAATGTGGCACGTCGCGGCGTTCGCACTGATCTGCAACCTCGCGTTTCATGTGGGCCTGTCCGACATGGCCGTTCTGCGATATGCACCACGAGCGTCGTACGGACTGTATTCCGCCTGCGGCATGTATCTGGGACATTATCTGGCATGGGTGTGTGCCGGAGTCATGGGCGCCGCGGCCGCGCTTGTTCTGTCGAAACCGCTGCCGAATCTGGATGCCGGAGGCGTCGCGTACCAGGCTCTCGGACTGGCTGGCATCCTGGCCGTGACACTTGCCGGCTGGGCGACGTCGAATCCCACGCTGTACCGAGCGGGGCTGGCTCTGCAGGCCGTGACTCCCGGCTGGCCGCGATGGCTGGTAACGCTGCTGGTCGGCGTTGCGACAACCATCGTCGCCTGCTTTCCGTTTGTGTTCGGCAAGTTGCTGAGCTTTGTGGCACTGTTCGGAATCCTGCTGTCACCGGTCGGTGCGATCGTGTTCGTCGAGCACTGGCTGTTTCCCCGCATCGGTCTGCGACAGTATTGGTTCAGCACAACGGGCAGATCTGTCAGTTGGCCGGCACTGGCGGCGTGGGTGATCACTGTGGCGATTGCATTGGGGCTGTGGTTTTCGAAGGCAATCCACGAATTCTTCATCGCGATTCCGCTGTGGTTTGTTGCCGCGGTGCTTTACACGGTAATGGCGTCCATGGCGGGAGCCCGATCGGCAGCGACCGCAACAGTCGCTGAACAGGAATCGGACCGGTCGCGGACTTCCGCATCGCAGGTTCGCGTCCGGCCGGCTCGCCCCGCATGGCTGAAGGCTGTGGGCGCCGTGGCTCTGGCAACACTGCTGTTTCAGCTTGTGTTGCCGTTCTGGGTCGTGCGAGGCGGGTACGAACAATACCTGACGAGAATGCCCGACTATTTGCGATGGCTTGGCTGGGCCAGCGTCATTCATCTGGTCACTGTCGCCGCCTGGGTGCTCATCAGCGAACGACAGCAGAACGGTGCCGGTTCCTGAAATGCAGATCACTGCCCGTTCGCACGCATCAGTCAGCGACGGGAGCTCAATCGACCACTGCCGCCGATGTCGTGAACTCCACAGCGGTTGGTTTCCATGCCATCGCAGTATCGCGATGCCGCTGCAGGATTCGCGACAGCAGATTGTCATCGGTGAGCTTCCGATACCCGGTGTAGCTGGTACACAATCGTGGATTCACTTCCATGATTTGCAGTGCCCCGGAACCAGTGGCAAGAAACAGGTCGATGCCAAGGTAACCGTCAACCGGCGGAATCACGGATGCAACGGCTGTTGCAATGGAACGGGCCTGTTCATGCATGATCGACGGAACACAAGCCGGAACGCGGCCGCCGCAATACAGCGGCCCTGTCTTCGTCCAGCGGATGTACTGTTCAGCCAGCGGCAGGATCAGCGGTGCAGCCTGCGAACCGCAACCGATGAACGCAATCGAGAACCAGTCTCCTTCGCAGTACGGCTGAGCTACGAATTCTGACGACGCGCCGATAGCTGCGTTCAACCAGCCATCGAGTTCTTCACGCTGACAGCGTCGAATTCCTTCGCAGCCGCAGCCAAAGCGCGGCTTCAACACCACCGATGACGGCAGCGTCGCAAGTAATGCGTTTGTTGGCTCAACGGTCGTAACAACCGGCAGCCCGGCATCTGAAAGAGCATCGGCACAGACAAGCTTGTCGCTGCAAACGGCAACTGTTCCCGTCGGAGGCAGCAGCACACGATGACCGGCCGCCCGGAGCTCACGACAAAGCTGCAACAGGCATCCTTCCGATTCCGGAGCGATCAGCAGAACGGCGTCGCGATCGTCCGCCGCGGAAACCAACGAGTTCAGGAACGGCTGCCGCAGGTGCGGATTAAGAGGACTCGCGGAACACGCCAACAGATCCTGTTTCAGACTCTCGGCGGCTTCCGGGCACAGCAGGACGGCAACATCCAGATCGGAGATCCGCGCGGCATCCGACAACACCGCCGCAAGCATCTGACGACCCTCACTTCTGAGCGACACAGGCGCTGCGGAAAATGCGGCGCGGTCGGCATGCAGGAACTCGCACACCAGCAGGCGTTGAATCAACTCAGTGACCTCAAGTCAGTAACCTCAACTCAGCGGTGTCAGCGGCGCGTCACACGAATGAAATGCGGCACAAAAAAAGCCCGGCTCCAACAGGAACACCGGGCCACGTCAGTGACTTCGAAAGTGGCAGGAACCGACACTCATCGCTGTCCCTGTTCCCGCAAGCCGGAAGGTGCGACCCTGTTCTGCTCGCGGAATAACAACGGCGCCGTTCACCAGTGTCACCGAAGCATCATTCGTCCGTGTTGCACAAAAGCAGATGGTTCTGGACGTCGACCACGCCTTCGACGGACTGAGCCGCCGCGGCAACATCTTCGTCCGGAGTGTAGCGGGTCAGCACTCCTTCAAGGCAGACGCCGTTCGGAATCCGGCGAACAACCAGTGAGGCGAAGTTGAGCCCGCAGGTACTCAGGAGTGCTCGCCGAACGTCAGACTCTATCGAATGGGGCAGGCAGCCGCGTTCAACGGTACTGACCGGGTCCAATTCCAGTTGTGGCATCTTCGCGGACCTCCGTGAGCGAGTGCGGATGAAAAGATCATCAACTTCAACGGAGGCCAGTCCCGCACCCGGCAGATAGACCCCGTTCAGAGGACAAACGGATCGACTGTCCTCAAACAGCAAAGCTGATGGTTTGAACCGATCACTCTGATAGTCATTCGTCGCCCGACCTCGTGCCCGGCAATGGCATAAGAACCATCCTTCATTAGATGGTGCCGATATGATATCGCGAGCTGAATAATTCGTGAAGATGAGATCGCGTCTGAATGTCCAAAATCGCGTGACAGACACCATTGGTTTGTCGCCGCTTCCTGAATGCCCCATCTTGCCGAAGCCGCCGGATCGAGATCGATATGCTCCGGGCCGATTGCCGAACATGGATGACCCCGGTGGGGAAACTCAGCAATCCCGCAGAGATCACGGCAAAGAAGTGGCTTCGGCGCAGGTTTGTTCAGGCCAGAACGCCGTCGATCGGTTCGTGACTTGTGATCAGTCGCACCAGATCGGTTGGAAGGCTGCGGTCCAGACGGAGTTTTCCGACGTCGAAGACCGAATGAAAAATCGTTGCGAGCAGATGATTGATGCCCCACGGTTCGGACAATGGCGACGCGGCGTCCTTTGTCGACTGTCCTGTAACAGCCCCGCAGTTGGTTCCGCCGCCGTAGAACAATAGCGGGGCGAGTCCACCCCAGTGGTCGCGACCGCCAGCCGCGTTGATTCGCGGCGTGCGGCCCATTTCGCCGCAGCAGACCAGCAGCACGCGATCGCTCAGACCTCGCGATTCGATGTCGTCAATGAAAGCCGACAGCGCGTGGTCCAGCGGATGACCCATATACCGCATGCCTTCTTCCATTGTCGCGTTGTTGACGTCGGCATGCATGTCCCAGACGAAGTTTGTGGTGACCGTGACGAAACCGCATCCGCGCTCCACAAGCCGGCGAGCCATCAGCATGAGCTTGCCGAGTGTCATGACATTGTCGACGTAATTGTTGTAGTTGTTCCAGCGGCGACTGATTTGATCGGGCTTCAGCAGCGGCGCCGTGTCATATCGGCGGATAAGATCCTGCGGTTCTCTGGATAGATCAAACGCGTCAGCCGCGCCGCCGAGAATTGTATTGAACGCCTGCTGTCGGAAGTGGTCCATTCCGTCCAGCGTTCCGGTGGCGTCGACGCTGCTTTTTAATCGATCAAGTTGTGTCAGCAGTGCGCGGCGATCGTCCAGTCGATCGGAGGCCAGCGAGAGTTTCATGTTTTCCTGCAGCGGTCCTCCGGTCCCGGGAACAAACGGACTGTAGGCCTTCCCGAGGGGACCGGTGGCATCGAACCGTCCGAAACTCAACTGGGCCGGCTGGCGTTCCGGATCGACCGCTCGCGGAAACAGCGTAACGTTTGACGGAAGTCCGCTGGCAGTATCGGTCGACCCGGCGACTCGGGAATAGATGGACCCGATGGACGCTCCCATCGAATGCCGGGACACGACCGGCTTGATATCATGATTGCCGTCGCCGGTCGTGAAGGATCGAACAATCGCCAGTTTGTCAGCCCGTTGCGCCAGCCCCGGGAACGTCCCGCCGAACTTGATTCCCGGAATTGATGTGGCGACTTCCCCGGTGGCACTGCGGATTTCGGCGGGAGCATCCATCTTCGGATCGAAGGTTTCGATCTGGCTGGGGCCGCCGTGAAGAAACAGCAGGATGACCGAGCGGCCCGAAAGCGATGCGTGAGCGTCGCGATCGGCGGCCAGCAAGTGATTCAGCCCCAGACCGGTCGACGCCAGCGAGCCGATTTGCAGCATCGCCGCTCTGCGAGTTCGTCGCGTGTCGAACAGTGACAGCATCCGGGTGATCCTTAACAGGAATGAGACCGCTGGCCCAGGGTGCGGTTCCGCAGCTGGCTAACGGCCCGGCGTTCCGCGAGCAGTGATCGCGCAAGTGGCGGCTTCGATGCGTAACTCACGATCAACGGTTTGCCGCGTCAATTTCCACCTCAGCATCGTCTCAGCATACTGAAACCCAGGGCGGCAGGAAACAGTGTCATCTGACTTCATCGCCCGGCGGGGAGTTCTCCGAGCCTGCCGGTCGTGGTATGCTGCCGGTCGGCATGGTGCGGATTCGGCCGATTCCGCAGGCCAGCAGGCGTCTGACAGGAACAGACAGTTATGAGTGAACGGGAATCAGAACCGAACAATCCTGATCCGAAGGCGGACTGGTCAGAAACAGCCGGCGCAGCGGGCGGAAGCACAGCGCGTCGCGGACTGCCGACTCCACAGCTTCTGCAGCAGATTATCGCCGCAGCCGACGAAGCACTGCATTCCGCCGATCAGGACGTGGAACTGCAGCGCGAACTGGACGCCGTCGGTCGCCGGTTTCCTCAGGCGGAACTGACCGTGGAGCCGGTGTTGCTGGCCATGGTCGACACGGTGATCAGTCGAATGAAATATCTCGGCCCGAAGCTGGGACCGAAAGTCACGGAATTCGTGGCCACGACGCTGTACGACGACCCCGTGGCTCGCGTGCGCGTGGAACGACTTTGGGCGGGCGTGCGAGGGCGTGCCAACCATGAGTAGCAACAATTCAAAGCAGGCTCAGCGCAGCCGCGAATTGATCTACAGTTGCCAGGGACTTGTTCGTTCCATCGCGTGGAAGATCCACCAGAAGCTTCCCAGCAGCGTCGAACTGGATGACCTGATCGGGTACGGCCAGGTCGGTCTTGCTGAGGCCGCCAACAATTACGACCCGGATCGGGGGTTTCAGTTTACGACGTTTGCCTACTACCGAATCCGGGGCTCGATCCTTGACGGATTATCCACGATGTCGTGGTTCAACAAGGCGGACTACTGCAGCGGACGGTACGAACGAATGGCCAACGAACTACTGGACGATGCCTCCGAAACCCGGCGAGCCGATACCGGGCAGGACACCGAATGGTTCGGTACGACAGCCCGGTCCCTGTCGATGGTCTACCTGATGTCGCAGATGGCGTCGGAAGACGGTCGTACCCCGGAAGTCGTCGATGACGGCACGCGGGACCCGCAGGAACAGGCGGAAACCGAAGATATCTGCGGGCGACTGATTAGCCTGGTGGCCGAACTTCCCGAACAGGAACGCGCCCTGATGCAAAGTGTTTACTTTGACGGCCTGACTCTGAAAGACGCCGGAGAACGGATCGGAATCAGCAAGGCATGGGCAAGCCGTCTGCATACACGCATCCTGAACACGCTGGCGCTGCGGCTGTCGCCTGACAATGATTGAAACTTCCGCCTCTGAGCGATAGCTTTCGGCTGGTTTACCTGCATTTTTACCAGTCGGGCTGAAGTTCTGCGGTAATGCCTGTTTCGTCTGATAACCGATCCGGCATTTCATCATCGGAGACAGACCAGACATCCGCGGCTGATAAAGCATTTGGTTCTGGCGGGCAGGTCGGAGGCGACTTTCGATAAATCGCACTGCACAGCCGTTGCCACACGAATTTCGACAACATCGGAGGTCTTGCAGACACTCGTAAACGACAACCCGCGGGGAAGGGAAGTGACTGCCGATCGTGTGACGGTCCCGCAGCGGTCGATGGGAACTGCGGCTCGGATATTCACGTACTCTGCATGCGGAGGAGGCAGGCACCTGACCGGCTGCCTGGCGGGGAAACGACCAGATTGTCGATCGATCCGGGTCACGTGGAATAATCCCGTTCGTCAGGAATCTGAACCCGTCAGACGCTGGTCCTACAACTGTGTGCATCAGGCAGGACCCGCATCGGGCCAGACGTCAGCGTCTGATGTCTGCGAATTCCACCTGAAGCCGCTTTTGCAAACGCCGATAAGGGATTTGAAAACCAGCTCCTGAAAACTTCAGCAAGGTGACAGCATTGAGTAGCGAGATTGAGTTGGACATCCCGGCGCTGCTGGCCCCGTTTGAGGGGGATTCTCGCGGCGGGCAGGATCTGCGAGAAAGCGACGATCCCAACAATTCCTACCGACGCATTCGCGACGCGCGCAACGAAGCTCGCGAAGAAGAGCGTCAGGCAGATATCTCCGGCGAAAGTCACGCTGAGGCGGATCGTCACTGGCGAGATGTCTGGAACGAAGGGCAGGAATACCTCCAGAATGTTGCGAAGGATCTGGAAATCGTTGCCTACATGATTGAGGCATCGATCCGGCTGGGGCGATTCAGCGGACTTGCACAGTCTCTGCGGCTGACAAAGGAACTCGTGGATGCGTTTTGGGGGGAAGTCCTGCCCACGCCGGACGAAGACGGAATTGAAACCACCGTTCGCCCGATCTCCCGCATGAACGGCGACGTCATCACCTATCCGCTGGCTCGTGTACCGGTCACCGCCGACACCAGCATCGGTGAACTTGTTGTCTGGCAGTATGTCCAGGCGCAGCAACTGGAAAGCATGGGCGTCGAAGAACGCGAGGAGCGTGTTTCTCGCGGTGCGGCCACTCTGGAGATGTTCAACCGCGCCGTGGCGGAGACGCCGATCGAGTTCTATCAGCAGTTGGTGACGGATCTGGCGGACGTGCGAGCGGCGACGACGGAACTGCGGGACGCGTTCGTGGAGAAAGTCGGTGAGGAAGACGCACCCTTCTTTTCGAAATTTGAAGCGGCCTACGCCGACGCGGAGAACGTGGTCTCAAAAATCGCCGGCGACCGTCTCGCCGCGGCGGAGATGGACGCTGCCGACAGCAGTGAGGCAGAAGGATCGGCAGCCGCAGGTGAAGGCGGCAGCGGCGGTTCGGGAAGCAAGTCGGGAGGCCTGGGAAGCCGCGAAGATGCGTTTGCCATGCTGGAAAACGCCGCACGTTGGTTTGAGAAACATGAGCCACAAAGTATCCTGCCTTCGGAGATCCGCAAGGCGATCAGACGCGGGCGAATGAATCCGGAAGAGCTTTACAGAGATCTGATCTCCGACGAAGCGGTGCGGCACCAGCTTTACCGGGACGTCGGAATTGAGATCCAGCAGGAAGCGGAGGAGTATTCCTGATTGGCAAACAGCGAGCATCGGTCGCAATTCAGCTGCCTGATACAGCAACCTGGCAGCTTCGAATCCGCAAAAACGCTGTGAATTTAGATCCGGAAGCCGGTCCGACGCACGTCCGGCGACGCCCGCTTAGCACTTGTGCGTCACCCTGCCGACCGGCAGCAACCAGTTCAGGTAACGTATCGTTCGTTTGTGTCCCTAACAGCGAAAGGCCCGAAGGATGGCAGAATCTACTCAGAAAAAGCTGAGTCGCGTTCGAAAACCGCGTGTTCATATTACTTACGACGTGGAAATCGGTGACGCAGTCGTCAAAAAGGAATTGCCGTTCGTGATGGGGGTCATGGGCGACTTTTCCGGAAATCCCACGACGCCCCCGAAAGCGCTCAGCAAGCGCAAGTTCGTTTCGATCGACCGTGACAATTTCAATGAGGTCATGGCCAACATCGCTCCCGAAGTGAACATGCGGGTCAAGAACACGCTGCAGGACGACGGCAGCGAAATGGCCGTTCAACTGAAATTCAAGTCGATGGACGATTTTGATCCCGGCCGCATCGTGGAACAGGTGCCGGCGCTGAAGAGTCTGGTCGATTCGCGCGACAAGCTGCGGGACCTTCTGACGACGATGGATCAGTCGGAAGACCTGGAAGCTCAGTTGGAAAGCATCCTCAGCGATACATCAAAGGTCGAACAGGCGGCTGGTGAACTTGGCATTGGCGCCGGTGGCAAATCCTCGGATGAAGAAAAGGGAGATGAATAACTATGAGTGCCGCAGAACAAAGCGCTGAAGCCGCCAGTGGTGGTCAGGAAACGACAATGTCGTTGCTGGACCAGATTACGTCCGTCATGCCCCGGGCTGTGGAGAAAGACGAAGCGTCTGACATGGTGCGCAACGTCATCGACGTTGCCATGCAGGGAGCACTGACGTGGGACAAAAGCGTCACCAAAACGATCCGCAAGGCGATCGGTCAGCTTGACGAAAAGCTGTCCAAACAACTGGCCGCCATTCTTCACGATCCGCAACTGCAAAAGCTGGAAGGTTCCTGGCGCGGTCTGCATCACCTGGTGATGAATACGGAAACCAGCAAGACCCTGAAGCTGCGGATGCTGAATATCAGCAAGCGGGAACTCTTCAAAGACCTTGACAAAGCTGTCGAGTTCGACCAGAGCTTCCTGTTCAAGAAGATCTACGAAGATGAATTCGGCATGCCCGGCGGAGAACCGTATGGTGCTCTGGTCGGGGATTACGAATTCACCAATCATCCGGAAGACATTGACCTGCTCGAAAAGGTCTCCAACGTCTGCGCGGGCGCGCATTGTCCGTTTATTTCCGCCGCGTCACCGGAGCTGTTCGGCTTTGAGGACTGGACGGATCTGACGAAGCCGAGGGACATCGAAAAGATCTTCATGGGGAAGAAGTACACGAAATGGAACTCGTTTCGTGACTCGGAAGATTCCCGCTACGTCACGCTGGCGATGCCGCGAGTTCTGGCACGTCTGCCGTACGGGGCGAACACCAAGCCGATCGATGAATTCGACTTCGAAGAATTCGAACTGGACGCATCCGGTGAGGCCAAGCCGGCCAGCCATCACGACTACTGCTGGATGAACGCCGCCTATGTGATGGCCACAAACATGACGGCAGCCTCCGCCACCACGGGCTGGTGTACGGCCATTCGAGGGGTTGAAAATGGCGGTAAGGTTGAAGGTCTGCCCGTCCACAATTTCATGAGTGACGACGGTGACCTGGACAGCAAGTGTCCCACCGAAGTCGGAATCACGGATCGCCGTGAAGCGGAACTCAGCAAGGAAGGCTTCCTGTCACTGTGTCACTTCAAGAACACGGACTACTCCGTCTTCTTCGGCGCACAAACGTGCCAGCGACCGAAGGTTTACGACACGGAAGAAGCCACGGCCAACGCCGCCATTTCGGCTCGTCTGCCATATATCATGGCTTCCTCGCGAATTGCGCATTACCTGAAGTGCATCGCTCGGGACAAGATTGGTTCCTTCATGGAACGCAAGGACATGGAAGACTTCCTGAAGCGCTGGATCGCAAACTACGTGCTTGCCGATTCGTCTCCGTCCCCGGAAATGAAAGCCAAGTACCCGCTTGCGGAAGCAGACATCCGTGTAGAAGAAATCCCGGGCGCTCCCGGTTCTTACAACGCGGTGGCACTGCTGCGACCGTGGCTGCAGCTGGAAGAACTGACAACATCACTGCGAATGGTGGCAAAGCTGCCCCAGAAGGCGTGATGAGCTGAATCGCACGAGTCCTGCCGGCAGTCGGCGGCAGGACTCCTTTTTTTGCGCGTCGCATCCGAACCAAACCCGGGACTTCGCTGGTGTCTGAGCAATCTGCACAAGAGACTCGCGAACAGGTTCTGCTTGCCGACGAACCGTCGACACCTGCCGCATCACCAAGCCTGCTCGATCGCATGACGCAGGCCGAGGCCGCCAGATCATCGAGTGCGCGTGCGGAAGTCGTTGCCGATTTTCTGAACGCCGGCAGCGCCGCCGAAGGCTGCCGTCTGTGGCTGGGATACCTTCCCGACACCGAACTGCGAAAGAACACCGCTCGTCGGCAGCTTGCCAAAGACATCTCCCGAATTGATGCGATGCTGTCGCGGCAGGTCAACGCGATCCTGCACCACCCGCAATTTCAGGCACTGGAGGCCGCATGGCGCGGCCTTGAGCTGCTGACCCGCACCGCTCAAAAGCTGACCCTGGAAAACGAACGGGAAGGCGAACACTGCCAGATTCAGCTTCGTGTCCTGAATGTCTCAAAGAAGGAACTACAAAAGGACTTTGAAGACGCTGTCGACTTTGACCAGAACATGCTGTTCCGGAAGGTGTACGAAGAAGAATTCGGAATCGCGGGCGGCAACCCCTATGGCGCGCTGGTTGCCAATTATGAGTTCACAAACCATCCCGATGACATCGACCTGCTGGCACAGCTCAGCGGCGTGGGTGCCGCCGCATTCGCGCCGGTGATTGCCGCCGCCGATCCGTCTTTGCTTGGACTGGACAGTTTCCAGACGCTGGAACAGCCGGTCGATCTGGAAAAGATCTTCCAGCAGCCGAAACACCGCAAATGGCGGTCACTTCGCGAACGGCCGGATTCTCAGTTTCTGGGACTGACGCTGCCCCGGATTCTGATGCGCACGCCATACGAAGATACCGGCGCTAAGCACCACGGGTTTCGGTTTCGCGAAGAGGTGGAAGGCAGCGACAACAGCCACTATCTGTGGGGCTCTTCGGCCTGGGCGATGGCCACGGTCATCATGCGGGCGTTCGCGTCATCGGGCTGGTTTGCGGACCTGCGCGGTGTGGAACGGGGAGTCGAAGGCGGCGGGCTGGTGACCGAACTACCCGTCCATTCGTTCGGCACGGATCCGTTTGGAGTCGCATTGAAGTCATCGGCGGAGGTTGCTGTTTCCGATCAGCAGGACGCCGAACTCACGCAGCAGGGATTCATCCCGCTGTCTCACTGCAAGGGAACACCCTATTCCGTATTCTATTCGAATCAGTCGGTTCACCAGCCGAAGGAATACGACGACGCGGCAGCGACGGCCAACGCCCGCATTTCGTCGATGCTGCAGTACGTGCTGTGCTGTTCCCGAATTGCTCACTATCTGAAACTGCGGGCTCGCAACAAGATCGGCTCTGCAATGAGTCCCCGCGAAATCGAAGACGATCTGGGAACGTGGCTGGTGGAATATGTGACGCCGGATGAGAAAGCTCCGCCTTCCATGAAAGCCCGGTTTCCGCTTCGGGAAGCGGAAGTCAAAGTGGCCGAAGTCCCCGGCGAACCGGGCAAGTATATGCTGACAATTCGGCTGCTGCCGCATTACCAACTGGACCAGTTGTCATCCAGTATGACCCTTGTTGCTCGCCGCGTGGACGGCCTGTAACGCACCTGAAAGGAACCCTCGTGACGCACCCTGTCGAATTGTTTCAGAGCGGAAAGCTGTCGGAGGCTGTCACGGCGGCCACTGAGGCTGTCAGGAAGAAGCCGACCGATCTGCACGCGCGCAGCACGCTTTGTGAAGTCCTTTGTTTTGCGGGAGATCTGGAGCGGGCCGACAAGCAACTGGATGCCGTCGCCACGATCGATCCGGAAGCCATGGTGGGCGCATCGATGCTGCGGCACCTGATTCGCTCGGAGATTTCCCGACGGGAAGTCTTTTCGGAAGGTCGCGTCCCGGAACTTGTTGAGAAGCCGTCCGAAGCGCTGCAGAAAAGAATGCAGGCGCTGCTGCTGATTCGCGAAGGAGACGCGGGAAAGGCATCGGCGCTGCTGGCGGAAGCCGAGGAACTGGAAGTACCCGTCTGCGGCAAACTGAACGGATCGGACTTCGAAGGCATCCGTGACATGGATGATCTGCTGGGACCGGTGCTTGAGGTGTTTACCGCAACCGGCAACTACTATTGGATTCCGTTCTCGCAGATCCATTCGCTGGAACTCGACAAGGTCACAAACCTCACCGATATGCTGTGGCGCGGGGCGACGATTGAAGCCACCGGCGATATTTCCGGCCGCATTCATATTCCCGCGATCTACTTTGGCTCCGAAAAGCACGAAGATGAACGAGTCCGGATCGGCCGTTCGACGGAATGGCTGCAGTCGTCCGACGATGCTCCTGTGCGCGGCGCCGGCCAGAAGGAGTTTCTTGTCGGAGACGACGCCGTCGCCGTGATGGAAATCCGGTCGCTGCTGCTGGGATCACAGTCCAATGGCTAAATCGTCTGTCCGGAATCTGCCGCGACTGTCGATCCTGGATCGTCTGATTGACGACGATCCGGGATCACAGAAGGATCCGCCGATGGAGGAAGCGCAGCTGATGCGCAGAATCCAACTGGCGGTCAGGCGCGACCTGGAAGATCTGCTGAACACGCGGTACCGCTGCACAACCTGGCCGCCGGAACTGGAGGAACTGGATAATTCCCTGATCAACTACGGAATCCCGGACTTCACGGCGGCAAGTCTGAACGCCGCTGAAGAAGACGGGATCCTGCTGAAATCGATCCGCGCCGCCATCACTTTGTTCGAACCCCGTCTGACGGAGGTCCGCCTCGAGAAGATCAAGAACAAGGAGTATCTCGATCGCACTTTTCGTTTCCGGATCGACGCCGTGCTGGTCATCGCTTCGATCCGGCAGGAAGTCCGGTTTGACTCGTCGCTGGAGTCTGCCACCGGGCAGTTCGAGGTGGAGTAACGGCCGATGAGCGAACCGCTGGATTTCTGGTATCAGCGCGAACTGGACTATTTCCGGGAAAACGCGATCGAGTTCTCGCGGCGTTTTCCCAAGATCGCCGACCGGCTGGGGATGAGCGCGGCGGGGACCAGCGATCCGCATGTCGAACGCCTGATTCAGGCGTTTGCCTATCTGAACGCACGCACTCGACATAAGCTGGACGACAGTTTTCCGGAACTGGCCGACGCGATGCTGAGCGTCCTGTATCCCCACATGCTGGCGCCCGTTCCGTCAATGACGGTACTGCAGTTTGAATTAAATCCCGGTCAGAAAGACCAGACCGCAGGACACGTGATTCGCAGCGGAACGCCACTGGAATCGGAGCGAGTCGGCAGCTACACCTGCCAGTTTCGAACATGCTATCCGCTGAAGCTCTACCCGCTGGAAATGACGGCTGCGCGACTGCTGCCCCGGCCGTTTTCCGGTCCGGATTCCCCGGGTCGTTCGCGCGCGGAAGCGGCGTTCCGTCTGCAGTTGAACACGTTTGATCCAAAGAAGTCGCTGGGCGAATATGAACTGAACGAACTGCAGTTCTATGTTCACATCGCCAATTTCGAAAAAGCGGCAGACCTGTTCGAACTGTTGTTCACGAAGTCTCTGGAAATCGTCGTGACCGGTACGGACGAGACCAGGGCCGCGGCTGTCCTGCCGGCTTCGTGCCTGCAGCCTGTGGGTTTTGCCGACGAAGATGCTCTGCTGCCATGGAAAGCACAGTCGTTTCCCGGATATCGGCTGCTGACGGAATACTTCGTTCTGCCGCAAAAATACCTGTTCTTCAGAATCACCGGGTTGACGCCGGCCGTCCTGCAGAAGCTGGACAACCAACTGGAGATCACCGTTCTGCTCCGCGAAGGCTCGGCCGATCTGGAAAAACTCGTCTCCAGAGATTCGATCCGGATGGGCTGTACGCCGATCGTCAATCTGTTCCACCGGACGGCCGATTCAATTCCCCTTTCGTATCGGACCGCGGAATACCGCATCGTGCCTGACGCGCGAGCTGAAGATTCCATGGAGATCTATTCGGTCGAAGATGTCGAGGTGGAAGATCAGAATGGAGACCTGCGGCCGTATCGTCAGTTCTATTCTGTCAGTCACTCCGCTTCGACCGGTGACACCGGATTCTGGCATGCCACGCGCCGTCCCGGCCCTCTGGCAGGCGACGTATTGAGCCCCGATGAGGGCACTGAGATGTATCTGTCGCTGGTTGATAGTGAGTTCTCGCCGCGTCGCCCGGGGACCGGTTCGCTTCATGCAAGACTGATCTGCTTCAATCGGTCGCTGCCGGATCAGCTCCGAACGCGGAACGCTTCTCAGTTGAGGTTTGACATTATCGGCGGACGCGGACCGGTTTCCTCAATCGCCTGCCTGGTGCCGCCGACGCAGACGATTCGCCGACACATGGGACGGCGCAACCTGTGGCCGCTGATTTCGCAGTTGTCGCTGAATCATCTGTCGCTGACCTCTTCGGAAGAGGCGCTGACCGCACTGCAGGAGATGCTGACACTAAGTGACGTTCGTGAGTCACCGCAGTCTCAAAGTCTGATTGACGGCATTGTCAAAATGACGTGCAGCCCGACGGTGCAGCGCGTGGGCGGAGCGTTTGCGCGGGGAGTTGAAGTTCACCTGGTGATGGACGATGAACGTTACTCCGGTGACAGTGCGTATCTGTTTGCCAGCGTTCTGGACCGGTTCTTTGCGATGTACACGACCATCAACTCCTTCACGCGGCTGACCGCAACGACCCGCGACAACGAATCACGCGAAGCGGAAACCTGGAAATGGACGGCTCGAGCGGGCGAAAAGCCCCTGATTTGATTGACGAACTGTTCAGTCACCCGCACCAGTTCGGATTCTTCCAGGCCGTGCGGCTGCTGGAACGCGCGGCGGTGGAATCTGCGGGCGCCCGTCCTCCGGCTCGCATCGGCGGTGACGGACCGGTCTCTGACGAAATCATACGGTTTCGCGCAATTCCGTCGTTGTCTTTTCCACCGGGAGAAATCTCTTCCCTGAAACAGATCGAACCGGACCACCGTTTTCGTCGCGGCGAATTGATGGTCGCGTTCATGGGCCTGACGGGGCCCTCCGGCGTTCTGCCGCAGCACTATACATCGCTGTTAATCGAACGCTGCCACGTTCGCCACAAGGACCATACGCTGCGAGAGTTCTTTGACCTGTTCAACCACAGGGCAATCTCACTCTACTATCGGGCATGGGAAAAGTACCGGTTTCCGATTCTCTACGAGCGGCAGGAAACGGAAGGCACCGTCGATGAGGATCTGTTTACATCCTGCCTGCTGAGCCTGACCGGGCTGGGAATCCGAGCCGTGCAGGATCGAATGCGTGTCCACGACCACGTGACGCTGCTGTTCGGCGGACTGTTCGCAAACCAGACTCGGTCCGCCAAGTCGCTGGAACAGATCATTCTCAGCTACTTTTCCATCCCGGCGGAAGTCATTCAGTTTTTCGGACAGTGGTTGTACCTGCCCGTGGAAGCTCAGACAAAAATGCCGTCGGCCAATGATCGCCTGGGCCGTAATCTGGCGCTGGGACAGAATGCTGTTGCCGGATCGCGCGTGTGGGACGTACAAAGTCGCGTGCGGATTCGTCTTGGGCCGCTGCCGTGGGCCACGTTCATTCAGTTGATGCCTGACGGTAAGTTCCTGCCTGGAATTGCGGCGCTGATTCGTTTCTACGTCGGCCCGACACTGGATTTTGATGTGCAACTGGTGCTTCGGGCATCCGATGTGCCGGCCTGCCAGCTTGGCGGTGAAGGTTCACAGGCACCGCGTCTGGGCTGGACAACCTGGATGGGAAGCAAACGCCGGACGCAGGACGCGGACGATGCGGTGTTCGCATTTACGCAATAGCGGGTCGTCGACGCTTCGGCGATCAGCGAGTCGCCGCCCGGTAGAGTTCAACCCGTGACCCAATGCCGCATCGATTTTTCAAGAGCCTCCTGGACCGGGCTCAGTGGCAGTCCTGCGGCGATTGCCTTGCTGCAGTCCAGCACGCAGTTCGATCGCGGTGTCGTGGCGGCCTGGCGCATGAATTCGTCTTCCGAATCGAAAAATCGAAACTCCCGATCGCTCAGCCCGTGCTTTTGAATCAGGGCCACCACATCCTTCGTCGTGACGAACCCGGGATTCGTCAGATTGTAGGTGCCGTATTCCACGCCCTTCGTCCAGCAGGCCATGCACGCCGCAACGAATTCACCCAGATGGCTCAGACTGTTCGTCGCGTTCAGCAATCGATCGTATCGGATCATCTTGCTGATGTAATTGCGGGGTGAGTCGAGTTCGTCGAACGGAATTCTCAGCCGCCAGATGTAACAGCGGCGGGCACCCTGCAGGACTTCTTCCCCCAGAGACTTGCACCCCGAATAGAAGCTGCAGTTGTTGTGGCGGAAGTCGAAATTCGGAGCGTCCTGCTCCGTAAACCCGTTTCCGTCCGGTCTGGTACCTGTGTAAATACATCCGGAGGAAACATGCCCCCAGGGAATATCGGCGTGTTCGCAGGCTTCACGGATGATCCCCGGAAGAACGGCGTTTCCGCTCAGGCACTCGGCTTTGTGAAGTTCGCACGCGTCAACGTTCGGCCGACCGGTGTAGCCAGCGGCGTTGATTAGAAACGAGACAGATTGACGGTTGAGGTACGCAATCAATTCCTCCGGATCGCCGTAGTTGATGTCACGCCGCGAAACGACGGCAAATTCCTGACCGGACTGTTTCAGAAATCGCTGAAACGCGGTTCCGACAAAACCTGACCCACCGAGAATGACTATCACCTGCTAACCTGTTCTTTATCCGAAGTGATTAAAGGAGCGATTTGCCTGATCCCGCTTTCGCTGTACAGTAGAATTCTGAACACCTGTGACTGGTGACATCGCGAATCGGACTGCTGCTGCCCCAACTTCGTGGTTTCCCGTACTTCCAAGGAATTGTCAATTCACTATGCCCATTCTTGGCCATGAACCCGATCTGTTTCCGGAAACCCTGCTTGAGGAGGGACTTCCGGCAGTCTCAGACGTCAGTTGGTACGCCATGTACACGCTGTCACGGCGTGAAAAAGACCTGATGAGACGTCTGAAAGCGCAGAATATCGCGTACTACGGTCCGATGGCACCGACTCGCAAACGATCACCCGCCGGACGTGTTCGTGTCAGTTACCTGCCACTGTTCACCGGGTACGTATTCGTCTGCGGCACTCCGGTGGATCGCTACAACGCCGTCGCGACTGGCTGCATTTCAAAATGTCTCGACGTGCTGGATCCCGACGAGTTGCGGGAGGATCTGAAGCAGATTCGGCTGCTCATCGAGAAGGGCGGGGATGTACGCCCGGAACCCAAGCCGATGGTCGGCCGGCCGGCTCGTGTGATCTCCGGCCCGATGATGGGTGCCGAGGGAACGGTCAGCCAGGTTCTGTCACGGCACCGGCTGACGGTGCTGGTAACATTCATGCAGCAGGGCGCGTCGGTCACCGTTGATGAAGCCGACCTTGAATTTCTTGACTGATCCGCTGCGGCGAAACCGGAAGCAAACACGATCGCCCGCCGTCCGCTCGGAAGACAACGTCGTACTTTCGCCACCTTCGATGAATGCTGCGGTGTCGCTCAATGACAGCATGAGCGGCATTCCGCCGAAGAACAGGCATTGTCGCACCGATGCTCGCGACCCCGCACGCCGCGAGTCGAATCGGTCAAATTGCAGGAGGAACGCCCAGCGACTTGCCGCCGTCGATCGCGATCGCTGTGCCGGTGACCATTCGGGCCGAATCGTCAGTCAGATAGACAATCGCGTCCGCAACTTCTTCCGGCTGGATCATCCGATCCCAGGCTCGCGCCAAAGGACTGGCGTTTATGAGTTCGCGAACGACCTGCTGACGATTGTCGCGACCGTGAAAGTTCTCTTCGATCATTTCTGTGTGTTCGACCGGTCCGGGACACACACAGTTGATGCGAATTCGGTCCTTTGAGTGACAGAGTGCCAGGCTGCGGGTCAGACCAACGACGGCCTGCT
The DNA here is from genome assembly GCA_041398785.1 of Planctomycetaceae bacterium. Taxonomy (NCBI): domain Bacteria; kingdom Pseudomonadati; phylum Planctomycetota; class Planctomycetia; order Planctomycetales; family Planctomycetaceae; species Planctomycetaceae bacterium. The sequence continues at coordinate 107,906 of JAWKUA010000016.1, forward strand.
TGCTGATGGAATACAATGGGTCGTGTGCTCGCGGCAGCAGGCCTGCATTACTGGCGACGTTGATGATGCTGCCTCCTTCGGCCTGCTGCCTCATCACCGAAATCGCCGCCTGGCAGCCAAAGAACACGGCTTTCAGGTTCACGTCAATCACGCTGTGCCAGTCGCCTTCGGTGATCTCTTCGATCTGTTTGACCATGCCGACGCCCGCGTTGTTAACGAATACGTCCAGTCGTGTCGTCTGCTGGACCGCGAATTCGACCAGGCTGCCGATGTCGGTAACGCGTCTGACATCGCAGATCCGGAAATCGATGCCGGCCTTCGCAAACTCGGACTGCGTGGCATCGCTGAAGCCGAGATCCCCGACAACGACGTGCCGTCCCGGACCCGCGAACTTCAGCGCAGTCGCTTTGCCGATACCGCTGGCTGCTCCTGTGACGACGACCGTTTGCTGCAACGGGTGACTCATGCTGATTTCTCCGCGGTTTCAGATTCCCGGAATTCATTGAATCCGATCGGACTCCCGTTTCGTTTTACGGGCGCGTCGATAAGATCCCGGCAGCGAGTGATAACGAAACAGACGCCCGTGAGCAGTGCTGTTCGGGAAAAACCCGTTGATCAACTTTCGGAACAGGACGGAACAGATGAAGAAGCTGAGTTTTGCACTGCTGCTGGTATCGCTCCTGGCATTCGTTCCGGGCTGCGGATCTGAAGACACGAAGGATTCGGTCGCAGGCGCTGCCGCCCCGGCGCCGGCCGGCGATTCGGCGGAAGCAACCGCCAGCTTCGTCATGGCGGAACTGAAGGCCGGACGACCTGTGGTCCTTTGGAATTCGCTTCCGGAAAAGTATCAGAACGACGCCAATGAAATCGTCCGGACCTTCGCTCAGAAGATGGATCCTCAGATCTGGACGCAGATTCACGGTATGCTCGCCTCAGTGAACACGCTGCTGCACGACAAACAGGAATTCATCATGAACCATCCTGGTGTGGCCAATAGCCCGAACGGCGAATCCGCAAAAGCCGCAATTCCTGCCACGGCTGATTTGCTGCAGGCACTTCTGGACAGCGCCGGAGATCTTGAAAAACTGAAGACGTTCGATGGCGGCGAGTTTCTGGGTGGTCCCGGCACAAAGATCTCCCATGGCGTGGCCGGTCTGCTGGCGGCAATGCCCGCCGATGCGTCCGCCGCTGGACAGGTCAACCCGGCGCTGCTGATGCAGGACGTCAAAATTGAAACTGTCAGTGAGTCCGGAGACTCGGCCGTCCTGAAGCTGACAACATCCGATGGCAAGAGCAGCGAAGAAACATTCACCCGTGTCGACGGCAAGTGGCTGCCCGCTGAAATGGTCGCCAGATGGGATGAGAACATGAAAAACACGCGTGAGTCGCTGGCACAGCTTCCCGAGAGCATCAATCAGATCCGAATGCCGGTGATGGTTGTGTCAGGAGTTCTTCCGGGGATGCTGGCTCAATTGCAATCCGCGGAAACGCAGGAAGAATTCAATGCGGCCGTCGAAAGTCTGCAGGGGCAGGCGATGGGAATCATGATGCAGAGCATGGGCGGCGGCGGTCCCGGTGCGTTTGGAGGGCCGCCGGCTGTGGATGCGGACTATTCGCCCGATCCGGAAGTTCCCGCCGTCGATCCTCCGTCTCCCGGTCCACCGCAGGAGCAGGAAAACTGATCGATGACCCGTCGACTGCTGCTGGCGATCGAATCGTCATGCGACGAAACCGCCGCGGCCGTTATCGATCAGGACCGCACCGTAGTATCCAGCATCGTGGCTTCTCAGCACGAACTGCATCAGGATTTCGGCGGCGTGGTTCCGGAAATTGCTTCGCGTGCACACGTCAGGCGAATCCTTCCGGTCATCGAAGCGGCTATTCAGGAAGCAAACTGCACCATCGCGGAGATTGCTGCGGTGGCGGTGACGTCAGAACCGGGGCTGGTGGGATCGTTGCTGGTCGGACTGACGGCGGCCAAGACACTGGCGATGAGCATCGACGTTCCACTGATCACTGTTGACCACATCGCCGCGCACATTTATGCCTGCGGAATGGGTCGACCAAACTCAGTGTTTCCCGCAGTCGGATTTGTGGTCAGTGGCGGGCATACAAACCTTTATGATTGCCGTTCGGCGACGGACTATCGCCTGATCGCCGGAACGACTGACGACGCCGCCGGTGAGGCATTCGACAAGGTCGCCCGGATTCTGAATCTATCCTATCCAGGCGGGCCGGCAATTCAGAGGGCCGCTGAGTCTGGTGATCCGACGGCGTTTCAACTGCCGCGACCTATGTTGAATTCCGAAACACTGGACTTCAGCTTCAGCGGACTGAAGACGGCAGTGTTGTACGCAGCCCGCGGAGTGCCGGGGCCGGGCCAGCTTCCGGACACGCCGCCGGAACGCGTGGCCGATCTGGCCGCATCGTTTCAGCGGGCGGCTGTTGATGTCCTGACGCACAAGTGCCGTCGGGCCGTCAGACAACTGGGCTATTCGAGGCTGTGTGTCGGTGGCGGAGTTGCGGCAAATCGACTGTTTCGACAACAACTGACGCGACAGTGTGAAGAGGACGATGTCAAACTTCTGATTGCGCCCATGGAACTCTGCACAGACAATGCCGCCATGGCTGCAATCGCATGGGAGTACTTCGAACAGGGGCATTTTGCAGACCTGAATGCCGACGTGCTGCCCGGACTGGTTCGCCCGGGCCGTACCGGCGTCTGAGTCGCCGCAACCGGTCGCAGGCGGGGACCTGGCACTGGCTCGATTCGGCATGACCGGAATCTCGGCGACGCCCGGTCACTTCCGCAACTCCAGCCGATGACGGATGCTTCCAAGGCACAACCGTCCAGGTGTCAGACCCAGTGCTGCGGCCGATTTTGGGACGAGACTGTGCGAGGTCATTCCCGGTACCGTGTTGATCTCCAGAAGCCAGGGAATGTTGCAGTCGTCAACCCGAAAGTCGGCGCGGGCGATGCCTTCGACTCCGCAGGCGTTGCAGGCTGTCAGTGTGATCGCGTCAAGTTGAGCCGGCAGATCGTCCGGGCTGATTCGATACTGCGTTCGGTCATCCGCGTACTTCGCCCGATAGTCGTACCACTGTTCGGCGACGACGATTTCGATGGCCGGAAATATGCGACCGTCGACGATTGGAACCGTGACTTCGCGGCCGGAAATGTACCGTTCGACCAGGCATTTCGAACCGAACTGGAAAGCCGTCCTTAGTGCGGCAGCCACGCCGGACAATTCCCGGACAATCGTAATGCCGACACTGGAACCCTGGCACGCCGGCTTGACGACGATCGGCAACCCGAATTCGACAATCCGAGCCTGAGTTTCAGAATCCCGATCTGCGTCGCTGACTACGAATCCCGGCGGGACACAAACTTCCGTCCCCGCAAGCCGTTCACGAGTCCGCGGCTTATCAAAAGTCAGCGCAGACGCTTCCGGTGAGCTTCCCACATAGGGGATCGAAGCGTTCAGCAGCGCTTGCTGCAGCACTCCGTCTTCACCGCCGGTTCCGTGAACAACCGGGAACGCGATGTCCCAGTCACGGAACGAAAGTCGGGAAATGTCGGTCGTCGCCGGGTCGGCTTCGGATACGAGACAACCTTCGCCGCGCAGCGCGTCCGCGACGCACTTTCCGCTGTCCAGGCTGACTTCGCGCTCGGGAGAGCAGCCACCGGCCAGCACCAGAACCCGCAGCGCTGTTACCACGTCTGGATTTCCAGTTCCAGCTCGACGCCGAACTTGTCAAGAACGGCCGACTGGACTTTGGAAATCAACTGATGGACCTGACTGGCCGTCGCGCCGTCTTCGGTGACGATGAAATTGGCGTGCCGGTCACTGATGCGAGCCGCGTCCACCGCAAGGCCCTTCAGACCACACTGTTCAATCAGGGCTCCGGCGCTCAGACCGCGGGGGTTGCGAAAAATGCAGCCGGCTGACTGATCGGTCAGCGGCTGTGTGGCGCGTTTCATGATCCAGTTCTTGCGCATTCGCTGCGTCAGGCTTTCGGTGTCATCCTCCCTGAGCTGAAAAGTGCCGGAGAGTATCAGCAGATCAATAACGCTGCTGCGACGGTACGAAAACGTGAGTTCGTCGCCACTGCGTTCGACGACTTCGCCCTCTGTGGTCAGTACGGAAATCGAACGTACCAGCTCGCCAATGTCGCCGTGCCGGCCGCCGGAGTTGCCTCGAAGCGCACCACCGATCGTTCCCGGGATGCCGACCAGATTCTCCATGCCAGCCAGTCCGGCGCGGATGGATTCCGAAACAACGTGCGAAAGCAGCGCGCCGCTTTCCGCCGTCAGCCGTGTTCCTTCAGTCGAAATGGCCGACAGCAGAGGTTCGACAATTCGGATCACCGCGCCCCGGACACCTTCGTCGGAAACCAGCAGGTTGGATCCACTGCCCAGGACCCTGACAGGAATCTGGCTGGCACTGCAGCACCGGACAACGGCCAGCAACTCGTCGCGGCTGCGGGGGGACAGCACGTAATCGGCGGGGCCGCCGACTTTCAGCCACGTGTACTTAGCCAGCGGCACGTCACGCTGCAGAATGTCTTTGAAGTCTTCGAGTGAATTCGTCATGAATCAGATTTGTCCGACCGGCCCCCATCGTCAGAATGACGTCGCCGGGCCGACCGGAATCGTCTATTCTGGAGATGACCTGGTCAAGATTGGCGAGCAGGAATGCTCGTCCGCCGCGCTGATTGACGGCCCGTACCAGTTGGCCGCTCAGCCGACGGCACATTGCGCCCGACGGGTTTTCACGCGCTGCGAATACCGGCAGCAGCAGAGCTTCGTCCGCAGTGGTGAGTGTGCCTGCGAAATCGCTGAACAGAGCTTTCGTTCGTGACACCTGATGCGGTTCCAGCACCGCGACAATTCGACGTCCGGGAAACGCTGTTCGGGCAGCCTGCAGCGTTGCGGCGACCTCGCGCGGGTGGTGAGCATAGTCATCGACCAGCGCCATCCCGCCGTACTGACCGCGGATTTCAAAACGGCGTCGAAGTCCCGGGAATTCTTCTACAGCAGTCCGGCATTGCGCAGCGCTGACTCCCAGCTCCGCACACATCGCGACGGCTGCCAGCACATTCCTCACGTTGTGATATCCAAACAGCCGGCTGTGGATCGTGGCAAAATCGACACCGCGCCGCCGAACACAGAAGCGAATCCCATCCGCGCTCAGGGAAACACGGTCGGCTGTCCAGTCCCCGGCACTGACCATGCCGTTAGTTGAAACTCCGAACGTCATCGCGAAGCGTGAGGCGGCAGCGACCGCGCGATGAGAACGCTCGCAGGCGGCGGAAACCAGCAGGATTCCGTCCGGAACACTTCGCCGCAGAAACTGCTGAAATGCGTCGTCTTCCAGGCATTCGTCGGGAAAGCAGTCGAAATGATCGCGGTCGATATTTGTCAGCAGAATGTGTGTCGGATTCAGGTGGCAAAACGATCGGGAGAACTCGCAGCTCTCGATGACGGCCATCGGTCCGCTGCCAAGACTTCCTCCCGCCTGCATTCCGGCAGGCTCTGCACCAATAAAGTATCCCAGGGCCCGGTCCGCTCGGCCCAGAATCCAGCTTACGAGCGCCGTTGTTGTGCTTTTCCCGTGCGTTCCCGCCACACAAATCTGCTGCCGGTTGTGGAAGACTTCGTCCAGTGCTTCCTGCAGCGTCAGACACCGTGTTCCCTGCTGCGTCAGTTGACGAACGACATCTGACGCTGCCGGTACCGCCGGTGAACGTACGGCAATATCAAACGCTCCGTGAGACCGAATGCTGTGCTCGGCAATCCACGTCACCGGCAGCCGGAGACCTGACTCGTTTCCCCCCGGAGTTTCACCGTTCGCAACGACCAACGCCGACGTCCCGGAACCACGGTGAACAAGCGCCGCATCCGCACCAAAGATCTCGTGTCCGGCCTCAGACAGGATCGGAGCCAGCGACTTCATTCCCGTTCCACAGGCACCGAGCAACAGACAGCGATGCCGGCCGTCAGACAGCTTTTTCGTGTAGACTTCGGGATTCATTGACTCCGGCATCCTGCCATGTCCGTTCGGCCAGCAGCAAGCTGCCGCTGCCCGACGGTATAGCTCAGAGCTGCCTTTGCTGCAACATCACCCCGCGGCAGTCCTCGGGGTTGAATATGCGGTCCGCGCGGACATAATCAGGCGATTCCTGTGAGATCTGAACGCACCTCCAGCGGAATTCGCGGTGCGTTTGTCCCAATTTGCGAATTCCGGAGCCCGTCATGACAAACGCAACGCTTGGTGAATTCGAGACTACGGTATCCGGCACGAAATCGGTGTCCGGCCTGCGGAAGGTTTACGCCATCGACGACGACACGCAGTTGCTGGATCTGGTAACGATGCAGTTGGAACCGGAAGGGTTTGACGTGCGCTGCTATGCTCGGCCGACCGATTTTCTGGCGGACTTGCCGCATCTGGAACCGGGAGTTGTGGTGACCGACCAATGCATGCCGGCCGTCACCGGACTTGCGATTCAAAAGGCGCTTCAGGGCCGAACGCCGCAGCTTCCGATGATTCTGATTTCCGGAATCCCGTCTACCAGAGTCTCTGTTCAGGCCATGCGTCAGGGAGCCATCACTGTTCTTGACAAGCCCTACGATAAGGCAGAACTGATTGATTCGATCCACGAGGCACTGAACGTACTGCAGCATGCGATGGAGAAGTCGGATTCGCTGCCGCCGGTTCTTCCGAACGGTGGTCGCTACCTGGACCGATTGTCCCGCCGCGAACGGGAGGTCATCGATCTGGTGTATGACGGAGCCACGAACAAATCCGCCGGTATTCAGCTGGCGATCAGCATCAAGACCGTCGAGAAACACCGCAGCAAGGCCATGAAAAAGCTGGAAGTGAACAGCCTTGCGGAACTGATTCGGCTCATCGAACGTGAACGCGGCGAGGGCTCAGGGGGCGGCCGGTAAAACGCTCTGCGGCGGTGAAGATCCACGCCGGGCTCGGAGTGCGGCCCGAATCTACATGATTCGAAACAGTTCGCTTCTGGGTGCCTCGGCTGAAACTTCGATCGTTTCCGACCGTGTGGGGTGCGGAAACGCAAGCCGTTCGGCATGCAGCGCGATTTGTCGCACTGGCCGTGAGGCATTTCGCCGTGATCTGCGCTGGGGTCCGTAGCGTTCGTCGCCAACAATCGGCAATCCGACAGACGCCAGTTGCACTCGAATCTGGTGACTGCGTCCCGTGACCGGTTCGACCTGCAGCAGGTTGCGTTCTCTTCCGCATTCCATCAGCCGATATTTCAGAACCGCGGCTTTTGCACCGGGAGTGGATTCCGGCACGCAGCGAACGCGATTGGTCGCGCGGTCTTTCAAAAGCCAGCTGCTCAGCGTCCCCTGATTCTCAGGTGGCTTGCCGTAAACGGCGGCGACGTAGGTCTTGCGGACGGTACCGGTCCGGAATGCTTCCGACAGACGTGCAGCAGCCTTGCTGGTGCGGGCAAAGAGCAGGACTCCGGAGACCGGGCGGTCGAGCCGGTGAACGACGCCGACAAACACATTGCCCGGTTTGTGGTACCGGGCTCTCAGGTATTCGCGAGCGGCGTCGACCATGCTGACATCGCCCGACTGATCTCCCATGGTGAGCGTACCGGCAGGTTTCATCACCACCAGGCAGTGGTTGTCTTCAAACAGCACGGCTGGAAAGTCAGAAGTCACCGGTGTTTGCGCGCTGATCGGGGATTCGGTGCCGTTTTCGCCCGGAATCACTTCCAGTACGTCAGCTTCAGGATTCCGGCAACGGCAGCTCCAATCACCAGCGACCCTGCAATCTGACCGAACCCGGGAGGAACGAAGTCGTTCAGAACGTAAAACAGGCCGTTGGTCCCGATGACGGCCCAGCAAATCGCAATCAGGCTGATCGCTCTTCGCTGAGATTTTTCTTCATCGGAAAGGGGAGCGGACTTGCCCTGTGGCCTGGCCTTCTTTTCGGGCTTCGGCTTTTCGGTCTTGCTGCCACGTGCTTTGCCTGTGGCTTTTGGCGCGGCCTCCGGTGCGGCCTCGTCTCTCATGCCAGCCGCATAATACTTTGCGATTGCCTGATTGATGGTCCGCGGAATTGCCAGCACGCCGCGCATCGGCATGCCGAAGCGAATCCGAACTTCATCTTCAAGTTCCGGGCCGGGCTGATCGACACAGGCCACCAGCAGCTTTCCCCGATCTTCGAACAGCGGCAGACAGGAATGGCGTTTGACGACGTGTCGCGGCAGTCGGTCGAGAACATCGTCTTCCGGAAGCATGTCGTCCAGGTCGATGAACGACATCCGCAGTTCGGCGGCCAGAGCCCGGGTCGCATCTTCCGGCTCGGCAAGCTTCATCTGAATCACAGCGTCACGGTGCGTCAGGCCGCGAGCATCAGCAAAGTGTTCAATCTCGCTGACCTGAGAACGCTTAATGACATTCCTGGCAACCAGATACTGCAGTACGGTATCCGCTGATTCGTCCGTATCACCGGTGAACTCGCGCCCCAGGCTTTCGTCGTACTCGTGCTTGGCGTCCGGATCTGTCAGGCACAGCATCGCCTTGGCGAGTTCATTCAGCAGTTCCTGAGACCGCTTCAGATACTGTCCCGTAGCGTACTTGCGAACGTGAGCGTTCAGCTTGCGGTAATTTTCACGGATTTTCTCGACGCTGTCTTCGAACTGAACCAGCCGAAGAATGGTGTAGTGATCCGGAGGACGTTCGCCCTCCGGAATCCCCAGCCATTCTTTGTAGACATCGATATCAGACACACGCTTCTCCCGAATCACTGTGAGTTCACAAGGTGTTCGCGTGAATCTATTCGATCTCGTACTCCCTGGAAAGAACCTCGAACGCGTCAACAACCTGCGAGTCGTTCAATCCGGAATCGCGGACGATTTCTGCCGAAGCTTCGTTGTTGCCGGTCAGTTCCTTTGCCGTCGCGCTGATTCGTCCGGACGAATCGTACGCATACGTGATTTCGATCGGAGATCCCTTCGGCAGGCTGGACGGCAGATTGAACACACGGAAATCGCCGATCATTTCGCAGGCAGCCGGATCGATGGCGTCGCCTTCAAGGATTTCCACATGCACTCTCTGCTGACCGTCCGTGTTGGTACCGAAACGCTGACTGACATGGTGCGGCACGGGCGTATTCTTGGGAATCATGATGTGATTGATCTTGCGGGTACGGTCTCCCGGATCGGTGATCTTGATTCCCAATGAGTGTGAGTTCACATCGCTGGTGCGCACGCTGTTAAGCCGCTTCTGAACGGTTTCCGCGACCTTGCTGGAACCGTCGCCGAATCTGGCCTGCAGAATGGCCGCGTGAATTGCGGCCCCTTCCGCGACCGCTCGCTCCGGCTTCAGCTCGCGGGACGGTTCCTTCTTCGTGACCTCGCGAAGCATCTGCTCCACCACGGGCATATAGGTTGACCCGCCGACCAGAACGACCTCGTCAAGTGAACCGGCATTGACACCGGCCTGCTGCATCACAAGTTCCGTGGTGTCCTTCGTTCGCTGCAGCAGGTCTGCCGTCATGCGTTCAAAGTCGGCCCTTGAAAGCGATACCGACAGTGTTTTGCCCTTGTAGTAAACACTGATGGGAATCTGAGATTTCTCGCTCAGATCGCGTTTCGCGTCCTCTGACTCCTGGTGGAATTTCAACATCGTTTCCGCGTCTTCAGACGGATCCAGGTTGTATTTTTGCTTGAACTGCTCAACCAGGTGGTCTGCCAGCCGCTTGCTCCAGTCCAGTCCTCCCAGCATCACGTCACCGTCGGTGGCAAGTACCCGGAAGTTGGTCGGTGTGTAGCGCACAACCGTGACGTCGAAGGTTCCGCCGCCAAGGTCGTAAACAAGGATCGTCCGCTCTTCCTTGCTCAGATCCGTTCGCCCGAGTTCTCCCTTGTCCCAGGCATAAGCGAGCGTCGCGGCCGTCGGTTCATTGATGATGTCAATCACATTCAGGCCGGCGATGCGACCGGCGTCCTGCGTTGCCTTGCGCCGCACGTCGTTGAAGTAATAAGGCACAGTGATAACCGCGTTCGTAATCGGACCGATGCGTTTTTCCGCGTCCTGCTTCATCTTCTTCAGGATCAGCGCCGAAACGAACTCGGGCGTCAGCTTCTTGTTCTGGTAAACGACAAAGTAGTCCTTATTTCCCATTTCCCGCTTGATGGCTTCGACGATCTGACTGGGGTCCGCGAATGAAATCCGCTCGAAGGACGGTCCCACAACGACTCGGTCTTCATCCAGTAGCACGACCGACGGAGTAATCGGGCGGTCGTCTGCGTTGTTGATGACAGTCGGCTCGCCATCTTCACCAAGATATGCGATCGCAGAGTAGGTTGTTCCGAGATCGATACCGACCGTGTGACCTTCAAGAAACTTCATAGACCTGGCCTCAAACCTTCAAACGGGGTTCAGAAATACGGAAACAACCGGACTGCAAATTGCAGCACACGAAGCGGCAGCGCGGCTTCCGGCGTGGACACTTAGTCTGCGCAGGTTCGCCATTCTGGTCGTCCGGGATTGGTGATGCAAGCTGACCGCGACTGGAAACGACCGGTTGGCGCGGTTTTGTCGGCGCAGGTGTCGGACGGCGTCGGCGGCAGATTCATGAAGCGGACGCGAGGATGCGTCGGCTGCGCGCAGCGATCCGGCATGTTGAGAGGGCTGTCGAGTCGGACACGTGGCTCACGACCGCGAAGCAGCCTTTCGTCGCAGCGACGCGACGGCACGTGACAGCAACGGACCGACGGAATTCACAGGCAGTCCCAGCTTTCGCCCAATTGCCCGGTACGAGTGGCCGAAGCCATAGAACAGCCGCAGCGCTGCCTGTGACCTTTCCGGCAGCGACGACATCAGTGATTCAACTTCGTCAGCGGCATCCACGGAATGTTCGTGATCCGCAGAGGACGCGACGTCAACGGACGCCTGGTGAGCAGTCACGTGCCCCAGCGCTTCCCGAAACCGGCGCTGAGTCAGCTTCCGCAGAGTGATCCGGCGAGAAATCACTGTCAGGTAGGTGGCAAATGAACTGCCACCACGGAACGCTCGGATGGCGGCCATGTTTCGTTCCAGCAGAGCCGAGAACGTTTCCGCAACAAGATCGTCTTCGTCATCACGCGTCAGCCGGAGACTGTGGGCGTGAGCCGTGTGCCTGATAACCTGAACGATCAGCGCCGAATTCCGATCAACAAAGTCCGTCCAGGCTCCCTGCTTTCCACTCAGCAGGTCGTTGACGATTCGTCGGTCTTTTTCAGTCAGAGGCATGGCGATCACTGGCTTTCTGCAAAATGACACCGGCATCCTGCTTCCAGGCCCTGTTTCAGACTAACTTCCATTCCTACGTCTTTGATATCGTTTTTTGCGGGAAACCATAGGGATTTATTTCGCGGACGACCGCCGGAAACAGCGGATTCCCGTTGAATTGCGGACACGATCTGAGTTTTCGGCGATGCCGATCAGGCCATCCGCAAAGGTGCGAGTTGTGCAAGAACTATTCCGATCCAACAACTGGGAAGCATTTCGCCTATCGCCGGGATTGCGCAAGGTATGACGCGCGCCGTGTCTACGACGTTCGGCGGGAGCAGAAACCCACAAAAAAACGAAGAAGCCGCTGTGTTTCCGTGAATCGACGCGCTGTGTGAAATCGAGACTGTGTCTCAATTTACCCAAGGCGCTTTTGGTCAGGCGTCGCCGATGGAAAATGCCGAAACAGTTGTCATAAAACGTCGCAATGTCCGCTTCCGGCAGGTGTTTGGCCTGCTTCTTAACGCGAATTGTCATTAGGAATCCGAACTCATGACCCACGTCGTTGCCGAGCCGTGCTTCAACTGCAAATACACAGACTGCGTTGTGGTTTGCCCGGTCGAATGTTTCTACGAAGGCGAACAGATTCTGGTCATCCATCCGGACGAGTGCATCGACTGTGAAGCCTGTGTCCCGGAATGCCCGGTTGAGGCGATCTTCCACGAAGACAACCTGCCGGAACAGTGGGCCGGATACAAGGAACTGAACGCCGAAATGGCTCCGCAGTGGCCTGTGATTACAGAACAAAAGACCTCGCTGGCTGAAACCGGCGGAGCGTGTCCGTCTGCTGAAAAGTAGGTCTGGGCGCAGCCGCGCGGCGAGGAATGTTGCTATCGACGAGGGTCTTCGGGAGTATCGTTCCCGGAGACCCTTTCGTATGCGCGGTGCCGGGGACTTTGGGACGGCGCGGGAGAAATATCCGCCGCGGCAGTGACCGAACTCGGTGAATCTTCTTTGTGCCCTGCGGCGGTAAGCGTTAATTCGTTCCGATCAGGGTATTATACTGGCCGCGGAGAACACTGATGCTTTCAGCACGTCTTAACCCACGAGCCCGAGCGCCTCATTCTTACCCGTTAGCGGTATAACTGATTTCGACCGGTAATGTTGCCAATGACGCCGCGTTCCCAGCGTACCTCCGTACAATGGATTCCGATTCCACCAACCAATCTTCGTTTCCGCGACTGGCTGCAGCGACGCGTGAGCTGTACGACCAGGTCCGGAAGCTTCAGAAGCGGTTCGAAGTCCTGCAGCCTCCCGCGCTGGAAGGCCAGGAGTGGTTTGAGTCTCTGCGGCAAAAGCTGATTCCTCAACTGGGCGAAGACGCATGGCTCGTGGCTGCGGTCGTGGGCGGCACAAACATCGGCAAGAGCGTCATCTTCAATCATCTTGCGCGGTGCCGGGCCAGTTCGACCAGTCCGCTCGCTTCGGGAACAAAACACCCTGTGTGCCTGGTTCCGGCGGGATTCGATGACCGCCAGGATCTGCAGAGCATCTTTCCGGACTTCACGCTGCACGAATGGTCGGACGCCGCGGCAGCGCTGAGGGAAACGGACCGGCATGATTTGTTCTGGCGTCCGGCTCCGGAACTGCCGCCGACTCTGCTGGTGCTGGACACACCGGATATCGACAGCGATGCACGCGTCAACTGGGTGCGAGCCGACGCCGTTCGACGCTGTGCTGACGTCCTGATCGCCGTGCTGACGCAGCAGAAATACAACGACGCGGCGGTCAAGGAATTCTTCCGCAAGGCAGGCGCGGAAGACAAGTCGATCATGGTCGTGTTCAACCAGTGCCTGCTTCCCGACGACGAAGAATTCTGGCCGATCTGGCTGAACACGTTTTGCCGCGAAACCGGGATTACACCCGACGCGGTCTATCTGGCGCCGGCCGATCGTCAGGCCGCTGAAAGCCTGAAGCTGCCGTTTTTCGAACGTCCCTGGCCGGTGGAACCGGGCTGGAAACCATCCTCCGCGGAACCGGCCTTCCAACAGCCGCGTGATTTGTCCGCGGACCTGGCAAGGCTGAAGTTTCAGGAAGTGCGCATTCGTACTTTGCAGGGTTCTCTGCGGCATCTGGTCGATCCCGTCGACGGAGTGCCGGGACATTTGTCGCAGCTTCAGTCTGCAAGCTCCGAACTCGCCGCCGCTTCGGAACGCCTGTCCACGGACGCGGTGCTGAGAATTCGAGACTGGCCGATTCCTTCAAACACTGCGTTTGTGACGGAAATCCGGAGCTGGTGGAAGCAGCGGCAGCAGGGCTGGGCTCGCACGGTGAATTCCGTTTACGACACGGTCGGAGCCGGCATCAAATGGCCGTTCCGGAAGGCTCGCGACGTCATTCAGGGCGAACCGATTCCGCCGCTGGATCGCTACCGGGATCGTGAATGGTCGGCCGTTCTGACAACAATCGAAGAGCTGTTCGACAAGCTTCAGTGGATGGCCGACAGCGGAAACCGGCTGATCAAGCCTCGCGTGGAATCCATCCTGAAAGCGTCCAGCCGATCGGAACTGATCGAAAAGCTGCGCCTTCAGCATCAGAGAACTGACTTCGAAAAGGAACTGCGCGATGTCGTGAGCGACGAAATGCAGCGGTTCAGTACGGACAGCCCGGAACTGTTCCGGTTCTACAAGAATCTTCACAATGTGTCGGCGGCCGTGCGGCCCATGACCAGCGTTGTGTTGTTCAGTCTGGGATTCGGTCCGGCCGGAGAAACGGTTGCACCGTTCGTCGCTGATGCGGCTGCTCAGGCGGTGATTCACGTGTTCGCCGACGTTGCCGGAGGAGCAACAGCAGCCGTCGCGGGCGAAGTTGCCGTGGCCGAAGCGGCCGGTACCGGAGCGGGAATTCTGCAGACGTATTTCCAAAACCTGCACGCGTCGTTCACCAAACGGCGTGTGAACTGGCTGACGGAACAGATCCACGCGGAACTGCTGGGAACTCTGCCGGAAGAACTCAAAGCGGCTTCCGCCGTGACGGAATCAGTCGAGTTCCGGAACGTGACCGAACTGATCGAGCAGCTCAGGAAGTTGATTGCAGCACCGTAGCTCAGTCCCGCCAGGCCGTTCGATGACGAAGAAAGCATCTGTCGGCAATGCGTTCAGGGACAACGCGCCGGAACGAGGACACGAATTCTCATGACGCAAAACCGCCAGCTCGATCACATCGCTGTCCTTGCCGAAATCGACGGGTTGGTCAGTCGCCTGAATCGCTGGGTGGATTCCAGTCCCGACTGGGAACCCGCTCACCGCTGCCGGGCACTCATCCGACGGCTGATGAATCGCGTCGAGAATCTGCGGTTTCGGCTGGAATCACCCCTTGTCGTCGCGACCTTTGGAGGGACCGGGACCGGAAAAAGCTCACTCGTCAACGCTCTGATCGGAGACGAAGTGACCGCCGCGGGACGGCAGCGTCCCACAACAAAGACACCCATCCTGCTGGTGCATCCCGACCTGGAGGTTGATGCTCTGGGGCTGGACACCGACCAATTCGTCGTGAAACGGATCGATGCGCCGGTGCTGAAGGACATCGTCGTTGTCGACTGTCCGGATCCGGATACCAGTGAATCCGCCACGGCGGGCAGCAATCTTGCTCTGCTACGGGAAATCGCTCCTCACTGTGACGTGCTGATCTATACCTCGACGCAGCAGAAGTATCGAAACGCCCGCGTCATCGATGAACTGGGTGATATCGCCAGCGGCTGCAGGCTGGTCTTTGTGCAGACTCACGCCGACCGCGATTCGGACATTCGCGATGACTGGCGAACGCGACTGTCTCCCGGCTATGAAGTGCCGGACATGTTCTTCGTCGATTCGCCCAGGGCTCTGGGCGAACAGCGTGAAGGCAAACAGCCGTCCGGAGACTTTGGCCGACTGTTGCAGTTGCTGACAAATCAACTGGGAGCGTCGCGCCGTCTGGAAATCCGTCGCGCGAATCTGGTTGACCTGCTGCAGGAAGCTCTCAACCGCTGTCGACTGGAATACGACGACGGGCTTCCGAAGGTTCGCAGTCTGCAGTCCGAACTGGAACAGCAGCGAAGCCGGCTGAAGACCACACTGACCAGTCAACTGTGCGACGAATTGCTGGTCAATCAGAACCTGTGGGAACGCCGCCTGATCGGTGCCGTGACCGACAGATGGGGTTTCAGTCCATTTTCGTCGGCGCTGCGGCTGTACAACGGGCTGGGAGCTTTCATCGCATCGTTCACGCTGTTTCGGGCACGCACGTCCGCTCAGATGGCGCTGATTGGAGCCGTTCAGGGCGCTCGCTGGATGAAGTCCCGCGCGAAGGAACAAGAGGCCGATTCCAGCCTGGAGCGGCTGTCCACGTTTGGTATCAGCGACCAGCTTCTGCAGGAATCGCGAATGGTGATTTCCGGCTACGTGCGTTCCGCGGAAATCGATCGTGACGAGACCGAAGACCATCGCGACCTGGCCGACCTGCGCCGGCAGGCCGCTTCTCTGGAAGGTGAGTTTCTGGGAGACGCGCGGCGTTCCGTGGACGAACTCATTGAGGATCTGGCGGCGAAGAACTGCGGCTGGCTGATCCGTGCGTGGTATGAAACCCTGCTTCTGCTTTACGTCGTATTTCTACTGGTGCGAGTCGGCTACAACTTTTTCTGGGCGTCGTTTCTGGGTCCGATTCTGGGGTTTCAGGAATCACAGGCCGAGCTGCTGAAAGTGGATTTTTACATTCCGGCAGTCCTGTTTCTGGTGATCTGGTCAGCGGTTCTGGTGACAGCGTTTACGTGGCGACTGCGGCGCGGGCTGACTCGTCGCGTCCGGGAGTTTGCTCAAACCATGGCCGATTCACGACTGGCCCACGGACTGTTCCCGTCACTTGAAGCAACATGCTCGCGAATTGAGACCGACAGTGATCGCGTCACCGCGCTGCTGGAACAAACGACGGCGTTCCGGCACAACCTGGCAACGTCAAATGCCGGATTCCTTGGCGGTCGCCGAAGCGACGCGTAACAGGCTTCGACGAAACGGGACGCCGTGCGATCAGGCGACGGATTCGTGTTCTATCGGCCGCCATTCTGAAGGAACGCTCGCCCCAGAGACGCAGCGTCCTGACCATAAACTTCTTCCAGCGCTTTCGACGCGCTGTCGCCGTTGCGAAGCGCCTGAACCAGTTGCCGGAATCGCGCCGCGCCTCCCTGAGTGACCAGGAACCGCGTGACGAGGTAGCCGACGGACGTCACGTCTTCGGGAGCGAACGTGCCGTTTTCGAAGACCCTGCGGGGATCGTCGAGCGTCGCCAGTGCCGTGGCGGCTCGCGCGGGAGCGGCCTTCAGGAATCCCGCTCCGGCGCTGGCACCCGATTCCATCAGACCGAATCCTTCTCGCAGCCAATCGGGCAGACTTGTGCCGTCGCGTTCCAGCCACGCCTGCGCGAGAACGGACGACAGCAGTTCCCGGGCGGTCAGTGCGTCTGAGTTTTCCGCATCACCCACATCGTGCATCACGACGTACGCGTCATCCAGATTCGCTGTCAGATGAACGTGCCCGGACACGGCCGGCGGCGTCCGCCGGTCCAGCAGCACGGTGTTGAATTCTTCGTAGTCGAACCGCGACGAAGTCACAAACACAATCAGTCGCCCGCGCCAGGGCTGTGTCTGATCGGGCAGCGGATACTTTTCCTGCAGTTGCGCGACCTGTTCTTCGCCCCACCGGGAAATCTGGTCGATGCGTTCCTGCGGAACACTGCCATGCACAAACAAGTTTTCCGTCGTGGCCGAGCGAGCGGTTTCGCGCGGCGCCACTCGCTTCCAGATCGCAGCGGCCTGTTCGGTGCGACGCTTCCGAAACTCGTCGTCGGACATCGCCGAAAGCCGGGCCGCCGCAACTTCATCAGCGGTCGGAACCAGGCTTTGCAGCGGAGCCTTCGGGTCGGTGCCGTCGAAGTGAGCTCCTTCCGCGACCCAGGTCGCAATCGCCTGAGCCTGCGACCGCTTCAGTCGTGCCTGCCCGGCCGGCATCTTGATCGGATCCTGGCGCAGCGTCAGATCGACGATGTAACTTTCATCGGGCTTGCCGGGAATGATGGTGCTGCCTGTATCGCCGCCCATCAGGACGGATTCGAACGTTGCCATCGAATACCCGCCGCGAGGATTGTTGCCGCGGTGACAATTCTGACAGATGTTGACCAGAATCGGCGCGATATCATCCCGGAACGATACGGTCTCACTGCCGTCCGCCATGACAATTTTCACTTCCGGCTTCTTCGGCGCTGCGGATTCGCCGATTGGCGCGTCGCGGTTTTCGCCGTCGAAGTCTGCCCCTCCGGCGATCCAGCGGGCGATGAGCGCGATCTGTTCAGCAGGCAGGGCAGAATCGTTTCGCGGCATTCTCTGTTGCTCGTCGGCGACCGTCAGGCGGAAGATGATCCGGCTGTTTCCGGGATTCCCGGCGACCGCAAGCGGACCGTGCTGACTGCCGCGAGCCATGTTGTTGAACGTGTCCATCCGCAACTGCGCGGCGGCGCGATCCGGTCCGTGGCACCGAAGGCAGTTGTCCTTCAGAATCGGGGCGATCTCGCGTTCGAAACTGATGGGAATGGAAGCCTTTGCCCGCTCCAGTTGAGTTCGCAGCGATGAAAGATTGCGGTCGCGTTCATCTTCGGGAATGGCCAGTTCGACAAGGCGGTCTTCCACCTTTTGAATGATGGCCTTCGCCGCGGCAACGTCTTTCTTACGGATAAGCCCCGCGACCGGACGCAATTCGTCTTTCAGTTCGCTCAGTTCCTTTCGCACCTCCGGAGGCAGCGTCGCTTCACAAACCGTCGCCGAAGCGACAAAGGCAATGCACGACATCAGCAGAAGGAACAGCATTTGCGAACGCATGTAAGACTCCGGACCAGTGCGGTCTCAACAGATTGCGCAGACAGTTTCGTGGCTGATCGACCAGTGTTCAACTTTCGGTTCCTGAATCGGCTGCCATCATTCAACGCGGCCAGGGGCGTTTCAGGTTCGGTGGCAATTGCAGGAAACCCGGATTCGCAGGGAAGTTCCCATCCTGTACAGTCTGCTGATCGTGGCGGACTGCCGGACAGAGCAGGCTATTTCGTGCGGCCGCGGACCGCCTGCGTCCGCCGCTTCCCGCCGGGGTCCATTCGTCAGCTTCCAGGCCGGAGGTTTCATTCCCAGCCATGGCATCGCCCACCAGCCAATCCGCGGCGGCTCCTGCGTTCCTGGATTCTCCCGGCGAGACTTCACCGAAAGCATCGGAGCTGTCGGCGTTAAGTGCTCAGAGCCTGGAGTTTCTTGAAGCCAGCTATGCCAGCTATCTGCGTGACCGGAATTCCGTTTCTCCCGATTGGCGCGAATATTTCGACGACATCAGTTCCGGAAACGAACAGGTCACGCCGGAAGTCCTGCAGGCTCCGTTCAGCCACGAGAGCATCTTCCACCGGCGCTCGGACGGCGGCACCGGCGGCGGAGCGTCCAAGACAGCGGCCATGCAGGAGCGGCTCGACCAGTTGATTCGCAACTATCGAGTCCGCGGGCACATTATCGCTCAGATCGATCCACTGCACGGTTCACGGCCTCGTCCGGCCGAACTGGATCCCGCGTTTTACGGCTTCACCGATGCCGATCTGGATCTGGAGTTTTCCACGCAGTGGTTCGGCGGGCCGGAATGCCGCACGCTGCGGTCCATGATTTCCTGGCTGCAGACGACTTACTGCCGTTCGATCGGTGTGCAGTTCATGCACATCGACAGCCTGCAGGTGCGAGCGTGGCTGCAGGAACGAATGGAACGCACGGCCAACCGGCTGCGATTATCGCGTGACGAGCAGTTGCGGATCCTGACGCGGCTCAGCGACGCCGTCACGTTTGAAGAATTTGTGCAGAAGAAATACGTCGGCGCAAAAAGCTTCTCGCTGGAAGGCGCGGAGAGCCTGATTCCGCTGCTGGACATGTCGATTGAACGGGCCAGCAGCCAGGGAATTGACCTGATTGTCATGGGCATGGCTCACCGCGGTCGACTGAACGTTCTGGCCAACATCATGGGCAAGCGTCCCAGCCGCATCTTTCGTGAGTTCGAAGATCGTGATCCCGAACGCAACATGGGCCGCGGCGACGTCAAGTATCACCTTGGCTACAGCTCCGACTGGAAGGCCAGCACAGGCAGGCAGGTTCATCTGACCCTGTGCTTTAATCCCAGCCACCTGGAATTCGTCAATCCGGTTGCGCTGGGACGCCTGCGAGCCAAGCAGGATCATCGCGGCGACTACGACCGGCTGCGAAGCTGCGTCATTCTGATCCACGGCGACGCCGCATTCGCCGGAGAAGGCGTCGTTCAGGAATCGCTGAATCTCAGCGAACTGCCCGGCTACCGCACAGGCGGCACGATTCACATCATCGTGAACAACCAGATCGGCTTCACGACTTCGCCGTCAGAAGGACGCTCGACAACGTATGCCACAGACGTCGCGAGAATGCTGCAGATTCCGATCTTTCACGTGAACGGCGAAGACCCGGAAGCTGTTGCTCAGGTTGTCGAACTGGCGATGGATTTCCGCGCGCGATTTCATCGGGACGTCGTCATCGACATGTACTGCTTCCGGCGACGCGGGCACAACGAAGGCGACGAACCCGCGTTTACTCAACCGACGATGTACAACAAGATCCGCCAGCGCGCATCCGTCTTTGAAAGCTACCTGGAATCACTGCTGAAATTGCGCGGCGTCACGCGCGAAGAAGCCGACGAGATTCTGAAACACCGGACGCAGGTGCTGGAAGACGAACTTCTGGAAGCTCGCAAAGATCAGTTCACCTTTCTGACTGACAGCGGAGGCGGCACGTGGAAAGAATACTTCGGCGGGCCGTACTCAAAGGCCGAATCCGTCGAGACCGCTGTTCCCGCCGACGAAGTCCAGCGCATTATGCGCGTGCTGAACACGCCTCCGGGGGATTTCCGGCCGCATCCGCGAATTCAGCGGATCCTGAATCAGCGGCTGGAAATGGGCGACGGCGCGACTTCGTACGACTGGGGCGCCGCGGAAATGCTGGCTCTGGGAACGATTGTGTCGGAAGGCCGGCAGTTGCGGTTTAGCGGCCAGGATGTTCGACGCGGAACCTTCAGCCACCGGCACGCCGCGCTGTTCGACAGCGAAGACGGGCACGTCTGGATCGGCCTGCAGGACCTGGCGCAACGTCCGGAACTTGTCGAAATCCACAACAGCCCGCTGTCGGAAATCGGGGTGCTCGGCTTCGAATACGGCTACAGCCTGGACCGGCCCGGCGGACTTGTGATCTGGGAAGCGCAGTTCGGCGACTTCGTCAACGCCGCGCAGGTCATCGTCGACCAGTTCATTTCCAGTACAGAAGACAAGTGGGGACGACTCAGCGGTCTGGTGATGCTGCTGCCTCATGGTTTTGAAGGGCAGGGCCCCGAACATTCCAGCGCACGGCTGGAACGTTTTCTGTCGCTGGCCGCCGAAGACAACATGCTGGTCACAAATCCAACGACGCCCGCTCAGTACTTTCACATGCTTCGACGGCACACGCTGCGAAAATGGAAGAAGCCACTGGTCGTGATGACTCCCAAAAGTCTGCTGCGCCATAAGGAAGCCGTGTCGCCGATCGAACATTTCACGCGCGGTGAGTTTCAGGAAATCATTACGGATTCCGCGATCGCTCCCGGCGACGCCACGCGGGTCCTGCTGTGTACCGGCAAGATCTACTACGAACTGCTGGCCGAGCGGGAAGCCAAATCCCGCACCGATGTCGCCATTATCCGTATCGAACAACTGTATCCGCTGCCGCGTGATCTGCTGCACACGACCCTGGCGGCGTATGCCGGCACGACTGCCGTGTTCTGGGTCCAGGAAGAGCCCGCCAACATGGGAGCCTGGCCGTACATGCGGTTGCAACTGGGCGATCGCCTGTTCGATCAGTTCGCGTTCTCCGGAATCTCACGGCCGGAATCCGCCAGTCCCGCGACGGGTTCGGCCAGAAGTCACAAGATTGAACAACAAGCCATTCTGGACGAAGCTCTGGGAATGGACGTCTGCACGCTGGCCCGATAACTCAGTCCCCTGAATCCGTCCGGGCGGCTGTCGGAACATTGCATTGAACCAACACGGGAAGCGCTGATGGCACCATCACCGGACACGCCGACTCCGGACGACGATAATCCTTACGCAGCGTCAGCATCGGCGGTTCACGCAGCAAGCCAGGCCGAATCGAAATCGCCGGGTCCGCTTTCCATCGTCCTGTCCGTCGTCGCGGGCGTGCTGGTCGGGGGCTTTGTCTTCGTCACGACTTTTTTCGTGACGTGTGCCACAGCGATTCAGACTCGCTCTCTGGACAATGAGTTCGGGCTGTTTGTTATCTTCGCGGTTTCCGGCCTGGCCGCGATTGCAGCTCTGGCACTCACCATCGGACTGCTGCTGAAACTGGTGCGGCGATGGAAATCGCGACACTGAGTCCGGCAGGCAATGTGCCGTGAAGCTCGCCGGATCACTTCACTTCGACATTCGCCACCGGCAGCGCGTTCAGGCCGATGCCGGAATAGTGGAAGCCCCGCCGAGCCATCTTGCGGCGATCGTACAGATTGCGGCCGTCGTAGATGACCGGTGACTTCATCTTGATTCTGATGTAGTCGAAGTCCGGATTCCGGAATTCGTTCCATTCCGTGACGATCGCCAGCGCGTCGGCGCCGTCGCAGGCGTCGTAATGGTGTTCGCAATATGTCACGGCGTCGCCGATTTCTGCACGAACATTTTCAATCGCAACGGGATCGCTGACCTTCACCGTCGCGCCGGCGTCCAACAGGCGGCGAATCAGCACGAGTGACGGAGCTTCTCGGATATCGTCCGTGCGCGGCTTGAAGGCCAAACCCCAGATTCCGATGGTGCGGCCGCTCAGATCGCCGTTAAAGTGCCGCGACAGTTTCTGAAACAGCACTTCCTTCTGGCGATTGTTGATTTCATCGACGCTTTGCAGAATCGTCGCGTCGACTCCGTGGCTGGCCGCGACGGAATGCAGTGCTCGAACATCCTTCGGAAAACACGAACCGCCGTAACCGACGCCTGGAAACAGGAACGAAAACCCGATCCGTTCGTCGTGGCCGATCCCCTTTCGCACTTCGTTGATGTCGGCGCCGACTTTTTCACAGATGTTTGCCATTTCGTTGATGAAGCTGATCTTTGTGGCCAGCATGCAGTTGGCGGCGTACTTGACCATTTCCGCGCTTTCGAGCCCCATCGCGATAAACGGCTTTTCCGTGCGCAGGAACGGTTTATAGAGCTCATGCAGGGCATCGGCGGCGTCCTGATCGTCGACACCGACGACGACGCGGTCCGGCTTCGTGAAGTCGTCGATCGCCGCACCTTCCTTCAGGAATTCCGGATTCGAAGCCGAATAGAACGGCGTATCCGACTTCGCCTGGATCCATTCCCGCACGCGGCGATTCGTGCCGATCGGAACAGTGCTCTTGCAAATCACAACGGCATTTCGTTTCAGGAACGGCGCCATCTGTTCGGCCGCACTCCGGACGTACTTCAGGTCGGCGGAACCGTCATCTCCCTGAGGCGTGCCGACGCAGATAAAAATGCAGTCGGCTTCACTGATCGCGTCCTGGTAGCTGGTCGTGAAGTTCAGCCGCCCGGCGGCGCGGTTGCGTTTCACGAGTTCGGACAGGCCCGGTTCGTAGATCGGAACACCGCCGTCGTTCAGCATCTGAACCTTCCTGGCGTCGATGTCCAGGCAGATCACGTCGTTACCGCTTTCGGCGAAACACGTTCCCGTGACGAGTCCGACATAGCCCGTGCCGATCATTGTGACATTCATTGATTTCGAATCCGTTTTTTCTGCCGGTGGTGGAGATTGGTTCGGGGGGATCATGGGCCAGTCCCGCCTGTGAATCAAGCTTTTTGGAACCCGGCCGGCCGTTCGACGGCTGATTGCCGGCGCCAGCACCGCCACGTCCGGACGCAGCGTCTTCGATTATCCTCAACGGCCGCGATTTCGCTGGAAATCAGGCACCGAAGTCACACGTCACCAGCCGGCAAATCAACAATGAAAGCCGCACGGATGCTCAGGAACACGACAGCCCGGTAAAGCCTCCGGCGGCTCGGCGGTGGCTTGACCCCGGCGTGCAGCACCACGCAGGAAAAAGCTGAACGCCGCCGCGTCGCTGATCCGGATGATTCACGTGATCAGAATTTCCTGGCGTAAGGCGTCTGGGAGACGGTGGTCATGTCGGGTCGGCGAAATGCACACTGCACGATGCGACTCCGATCCCGTCGCTGCATTTCGACCGGATCGGAGTCCCATCGCACAGACCCGTGAATATTCCGGGCTAATCTACCAGACCGGCCGGGCGACGAACTCTCTGCGTGTCGTCATGGATTTGCCGAGTCTGCACCACATGCTGGATCTGTTCAAGAAGTTCCGCAAGTTGCAGGTCCGTTCCCGGAGTCGCCAGCGGTTCGACGGAACTCACGGGGTGCGACGAAGAATGTGTGCGGCCGGGCCGGAGGTTTCTCACGTTGTCAGCGACGTAAACCGGTCGGCTGCGAACCTGGTGGTATATCCGAATCACGTATTCCCCCAACACACTGATTCCCAGCGCGTTGAGCGATCCGAAGAACGAAGCCGTGATGATGACAGAAGCCCAGCCCGGGATCGCCAGCCCGGTTATCAGCTTGTGATAGACGACAAAAGACACGGACGCGCCGCAGACCACCGCGGACACCGCCGCGATGACGTAGAACAAAGTCAGCGGAAAAGCACTGAACGAAAACACGGCCGTCTTCGCCAGGCGAAACAGCCCGGCCAGCGAAACGCGCGGCGTTTCGTCGTGACGAGCATCACGTTCGACGCGGACCCCCGTCTGACGAAAGCCGATCCAGCTTCGCAGTCCGGGAAAGTAGCGGTCGCGTTCCGGCAACGCCAGCAGCACGTCCACCGCACGACGATCCAGAAGTCCGAAGTTGCCCGCGTCGGCCGGCATCGCCGTGTCGGACACGGCGTTCAGGATTCGATAGAAGCCATAGAAGAGAGACCGCTTCAGCAAAGCTTCCTTGCGATTGAACCGTTCCGCGTAGACGACATCGAACCCCTGTTCCCACTGTTCCAGAAACTTCGGGATCGCCTGAGGATTGTCCTGCAGGTCGGAATCCATCACGACGACAGCGTCGCCGGAAGCGTGCTCCAGTCCGGCCTGAACCGCTGCCTGGTGTCCGAAATTGCGTGACAAATGCACGACCGCGACTCGATCGTCGTCGAGTGCCATTTGATTCAGGATCTGCGAACTGCCGTCGGACGAACCGTCATTCACGTACACGATCTCAAACCGCCGGACGCCGTCCATGACCCGGATGATCCGGCGAGTCAGTTCGCGCAGGATTTCCGCTTCGTTGAAAACCGGAAGAACAATGGAAATCAGTGCATTTCGGGGTCGGCAGATGAAATCCGGCCCGGGCATGGGAGCAATCATTTGCTGAGCACTCCCGCAAGAGACAATCCGGCCGGGATTCCAACAGCTTTCATGCACCAGCGTTCGGCCGCAGCAGCCGACAACAAAGCGCGATTGGTCAGCGCGGAAACTTCAGGAAAGTCCGGCTGATCTCGCCGGGGAAACAGTTTCTCCCAGCCTCGAACCGCCATCGCGGCCGGCAGAGTGAAACTGTTCCAGTGGTTCAGCCACCGCACACGAAAGCCGGCGTCCGCTGCCTGGCGACGCAATTCCCGAACGGTGTAGCGCCGAAAATGGCCGAGCTGCTCGTCCCAGCGGCTGTACAGCCACGGATAGGCCGGCACAGTGATGATCGCCGCGCCATCGTCGGCCAGCGAAGCATGGACGTACTTCAGAACCTGTGTCGGATCTTCGACGTGTTCCAGAACGTCCAGCAGGACAACTGCTCTCAGACTGTTTGGAGCGACGGGCCACGGTTGCCCCAGATCGTGAACCCGAACATCGTCAATTCCCCGGCCGCGAACATGTGCAACGGACTCCGGCATCAGGTCGAATCCGGTCACCTGATATCCCATTTCACGAAACTCCACCAGGTTGCGGCCGGAACCGATTCCGCCTTCCACCAGATGTCCGGGTGCCGGGCAGAACCGTTCAAGCAGCCGCGTTACCAGTTGCCGTTTTGCGACATGCCACCAGTAACCGTCTTCAAGATCAACAAGTTGTCTCAGATGACTGGAATCCATGTCGGCGCCCTGCGCGAGAAATGCGAACGGTTGGGGAAAACCTATCATTCGAACGCTGCCGGCGTCGGGCGAACGAGCCTGACGGTGAGGACTTCTGCAAAACGTGACGGAAGTTTGGCGGTCAGTCGGATGATGTTGGTTTTTCGCAACACGTCGCGCAACCGATGCAGGCCGCACGGCCGACGTGATCGGCAAAGTCCCGCGGCTGGTCTTCGATTCCGCGAAGCGAATTCGCTGCGGAGCAATCGCTGCGTCGCGCACCGGGGCAGAGTTGCCGGCGCCGACTTCGCGCGCCGAACACGTTTTCAATCTGCGAATCGCACGGAACCTCCCCGTTCATGCCAGCCGTCGTCAACGACAACTCCCGCCGCCGTCAGGGCTGCAATCCGCTGCCCGCGCCGGAATGCCGCGCAACTCCCGTCGCATCCGCGTCGCCGTCGGAATTGCTGCCGCCCAAAGCCGTGTGGAGCGCAGTGGTGTTGCTGCTGATCATGCTGGGGCCACTTTTCGTCTGCATGCCGCTGAATTCCGATACCGCCCTGTTCGATGTGCAGGCATCGGTAATGCTGAACGGCGGAGTCCTTTACCGCGACATTGTTGAACCGAACCTGCCGGGAATCGTGTGGCTGCACTCCGCGATTCGCTCCGTCGCGGGATGGTCATTCGAAGCGATGAACGCCGCTGACCTGCTGATCGTCGCAGGCATTCTGTGCCTGTGCTGCGCACTACTGCGGCAGTCGAAGTTCCGTCGTCAGCCGATAGCCGCGTCACTGTTCGTGCTGCTCGCGATGCTGTTCTATCTTTCCACCAATGAGTGGTGCCATGCTCAGCGAGATACCTGGATGCTGCTTCCGGCGCTTGCAGCGGTCTGGCTGCGATCGACTTCGGCGCCCGGAAGCCGTGCGATTCGGCAAGCCGTGCTGGAGGGAATCTGCTGGGGTGCCGCGTTCTGGATCAAGCCGCACGTGGCGATTCCGGCGATCGCTGTGATCGCTGCGGATCTGTTTCGCCGTTCATCGCTGCCGTCAGCGCTGAAGGAAATTGTCGCTGTGATTGCCGGCGGAATTCTGGTCGCGCTGCCCGGCGTTGTCTGGCTGGTATCCACGGGAACCTGGCACCATTTTCAGGACATGATGCTGAACTGGAATCCGGAATATCTGGCCGCCGGCGCTTCTCGGAAAGACCTGAATCGCTGGCTGATGATGGTCGAGCGTTTTCGACCGTGGTGGATCGTTCATCTGGTCGCCATTCCTCTGGCCATCGGATCGCTCCGAGCGGGTTCCGGAACATCGAACAGTGCCGGCAAACGTTCTCAGCGATTGATGTCCGCCGCCTACATTGGCTGGTTGGCGCAGTCCTTTGGTCTGCAGCACGCAATGGACTACATCCACGTCCCGGCGCTGTTGCTGGGAATGGTGGTGATTGCCGGCTGGAACTGGCAACTGGACGTGTCGCTGCGACGAACGGCCGTCTGCGCATTCCTGCTGCTCGCGATGCTGTCGTCACCGATGCTGCGTCCGCAACGGCTCGCAAACTGGACTCGCTGCTGGACCGAAGGCAGCACGCCGCAAATAAGAGCCAGCCTTGCGCACGGAAACTTCCCGGACTGGGAACACCTCAGCGATGTCGTGCGGTTCCTGAAGTCTCAGCACGTTCAGGACGGCCAGCTCACTTGTGCAAACGTCCACAGCGTTCATCTCTACAACGAACTGCGAATTCGCCCGGCAACTCGCTACTGGACCATGACGATTCTGCGCGAGTTGTTTCCGAGTCGAGTCGACCTCATCGACAACACCCTGCGCTGCAGCGACCAGCGTTTCTTAGTGGTAGAGGAACGCGAACAGAGTCTCGCGAGCGACGAAGTCCCGCCGTCATACGATACCACGCTCCCCGTCGTATTCCGCTCGGGCACATACACGGTTCTTGACACACACCCGCAACGAATCGCCCACGCACGCTGACAATCGGGACTGCCTCCACGCAAAGGCGAGCTGCGCGACGTCAGTCCGCAATCAGCACCGCCGAACGCGGACGATGCAATCGAACACAGCGAAAGCGGACTCACGTCGCGCTGCTCGCTGAAACTCGGGTCTGTTTGTCTCCACAACCGGTCGGTTGAAAAAGGCGTCCGGAACGCTCCTGCGGCTTGCCGGAAACTCGACACCTGCCGATCGCCTTACAGCAGCTTCAGCACGACGGCCGTCATGTCGTCCATGGGTCTGGAGTCGCCGCTGTGATTCATGGCTCCGTCGAACAGGGCGGCGACGATCTCTGACGCCGACATCGTCTTGTTCTGAATCGCGGTCTGCAGCATGGGACCGCTGCGATACGGTGTCCCGGATGGTGAAATCGATTCCGGAATTCCGTCACTGGGCATCAACAGCATATCGCCGGAACTGAGCGAAAACTGGTTGCTGGAGTTGTAGTCCGCTTCCCAGACAAGCCCCAGAGGAAACTGGTGCGTGGCAAGCTGTTCGCAACTGCTGTCAGCACGAACAATCCATCCGATATGACCGGCGTTGAAATAGCTGAAATTTCCCGCCTGCGGGTCCAGCAACACCAGCATCAGCGTGACAAACATTCCTTCGGGCGCACTTTCGCAGATCAGCCGGTTCAGGGAGGACATCATTCGTCCCGGAGGAATCTGGACGTCGGCCAGCGTATGCAGACAGGCTCTGGTTTCGGCCATTACGATGGCGGAACCCATCCCGTGACCGGACACGTCGCCCACAACAATCAGCAACCGGCCATCCTGCAGCGGGATGAAGTCGTAATAATCGCCGCAGCCGGTACCGGCCGATCGGACGCCGCCGGCGATTTCGTACCCCGTGATTTCCGGCGCAGCGGCGGGATACAGTGAATCCTGAATCGTCTGAGCCGCGCTGAGTTCGCTGCGCATGCTGATGAGTTCGCGTTCGGCCGCCATCCGCGTGCTGCGTTCGATGGCGAATCGCACGCTGCGGGCCAGCGTGTCGGCGTCGTACCGTCCCTTGATGACAAAGTCTTCGGCTCCGGCACCGACGGCAGCGGCGGCCATGTCGTTGTTGTCCATGCCGCTGAGCACAACGATTGGAACGCCGTTCAGCCGGGCAGACAGTTTATGGAAGGTCTCGACACCGCTGCTGTCAGGAAGATTGAGGTCCAGCAGCACCGCGTCGAATTTTCGTTCGGCCGCTGCGGAAATCGCGTCGGCCAGCCGTTCCACGCGAGTGATGTCCACGCTGCCGAAACCCAGTCGAAGATAAACCTGGGCCAGTCCGGCATCGTCCGGATTATCTTCCACAAGCAGCAGGTTGATTGTCGGATCACCGTGCATCGTCTGCTTTTCAACGCGAAGGCTGCCCGCCCTTCGCTGTGGGGCGGCTGCTGCGGGGCGAAACGGCGTTGTCGAATCGTCCCGGGTTGTGTTCAAAAGGTGGCGGCAGAGAATACCAGTTACGCGATCAATTGAGAAACTCGGCACTGAGTTCGCAGGTGCCGCGCGACGCCGACCGCCCAGCCTTTGACACGTGCGGTGACTGTGAACACCCGCGGGAAGGCGCGATCGCAGCCCGAATTCGTTCAGTGGCCGGAATATCCCGGAATTGTCACCATGTGACGCCAGGGGGACGAGATGACGTTTTGGATTCTGAACGCCCGATTGCTGGCCGCGTCGGTCTGGCCATACGTTCTGTCGCAACTGGCGATCGCTCTTACGTTTGTCGCGATGGCCGTCTGCCTTGCCGTTTTTCTGAAACGCCGTCCGGACTTCAGTTCGGTGCGAATCATGTGGCTGGTCGTGTTGTGGCTGGCGTTCTGCAGCATGCTGCATTTTGCGGACGCCGTGACGGCATCGCAGCCCGCTTCGGCCACGCTGCCAACGGGAACACTGACGGCCGCATTTGCCGCAGTGCTGGGTTCCGGAACGCTGTGGCTGCTGAAGCGATACAGCCGCCGCCTGCCGGGACCTGACAAGATTCGCGAAGCAGAAATGTCAATTGCCGCCATGCGCGGTGAATTGACGCGCGAACAGGATCTGATGAAGACTCTGGCCGACGGAATCCCGGACGCGATCTATTTCAAGGACACCGATTCTCGCTTCATTCGCTGCAACAGACAGGCAGCGGCCATCTATGGTCTGTCGTCGCCCGAGATGGCGATTGGAAAAACGGACCACGACTTCTTTCCGGCGGAGGAAGCTGATACGTACCGCGCGGACGAACTACGCATCATTGAAACTGGCGAACCGATCATCAATAAGCAGGAGTATGAACTGTGGCGAGACGGTCAGCACCACTGGGTTTCGTCAACAAAGATGCCGCTGCGTGACAAATCGGGAGCGATCGTAGGAACGTTCGGACTTTCCCGCGACATCACGGAACTGAAGCAGGCGCAGCAGGATCTGCGAGAAAAAGTCAACGAGCTGCAGGGTCTGCACGCTCAGCTTCGACGTGAACAGTGTCTGTTCAGCAGTCTGATCGACAGCATTCCCGATTCCGTATTCTTCAAGAACGACAAGCACCAGTTTATCCGCGTCAATCCGGCGATGGCCGGCGACGCGGGATTCGCCGAACCGAGTGAGATGTACGGCCTGACGGATATGGATGTCTGGGACGAGGAACTCGCTGCCGACGCCATGGCTGACGAAAAGCAAATCATGGAAACCGGTGAACCGATCATCGGGAAGCAGGAACGCATCATTCGGAAATCCGACGGTGATCCGCGGTGGGTCGTGGTCACAAAACTGCCGATGAGGAATGAATCCGGAGACATCGTCGGAACGTTCGGACTTGCCAGCGATATCACGATGCTGAAGTTCAATGAGGATCTGGCGGCCGACGCGCAGGAACGCTTCGAACTGGCCGTGCAGGGAACCAACGACGGCCTATGGGACTGGAACGTCGAAAACGGTGAAGTCTGGTATGCCCCCCGATTTCGCGAACTGCTGGGATACGAAGGCTCCGACCTGGAACAGTTTCCCAACGTGATGGGCAGCTTTCGATCACACCTTCATCCGGACGATCGTGAACGTGTGCTGCAGTCGTTTGACGATCACCTGCAGGACCATATTCCTCACGACGAAGAATACCGGCTGCGAAGTGCAACGGGCGAATATCGCTGGTTTCGAGGTCGTGGCCAGGCCATCTGGAATGATGACGACCGCGCGACTCGCATGGCCGGTTCCATTCAGGACATCGACGAAAGGCGAAAAGCTCAGGAAGAACTTCGACGGACGCGGCTGCAGCTTGAGCAGGCACTGCAGGGCGGCAACGTCGGAATGTGGGACTGGAACGTCCGAACCGGGGAGGTCGAAGTGTCCCGGGAACTTCAGCAACAGCTCGGGGAGGATCCATCCAAACCGTGGACTTCCCTGGACGACTGGGAAATCCGCGTGCATCCCGACGACATCGAGACCGCTCGTCAGAAGACCATCGACTTTATCGAAGGGCGAATTCCGAAGTACGAATCGTCATTCCGGCTGCGCCACCAGAATGGAAGCTATCGCTGGATTCTGTCGCGAGGCAATTTGTTTCGGGATGAAAACGGTGATCCCATCCGGTTCATCGGAGTTCACGTTGACGTAACGGAACAGCGTCAGGCCCAGGCGGCTCTGAAGGAAAGCGAAGCGAGATTTCGCGGAATCTTCAACCAGACATTTCAGTTCATCGGCCTGCTGACGACGGAGGGCACGATTATCGATGCCAACCGGACCGCCATGTCGGCCAGCGGTGTGAAACCGGAAGACGTGGTCGGCAAACCGTTCTGGGACACCGTGTGGTGGCAGCATTCGCCCGAACTTCAGCAGCGACTGAAAACGGCCATTCGCGCTGCGGCAAACGGGGAATTCGACCGATTCGAAGCCACTCATCCCGCGGCTGACGGTTCCACGATCTTCGTCGATTTCTCGGTCAAGCCGGCCCGGGATGATGACGGAAACATCGTCTATCTGATTCCCGAAGGCCGCGACGTAACGGTTCTCAAACAGGTCCAGGCGGACCTGGAAGCAAGATCTCTGGAATTACAGCGCAGCAACGAGGAACTGGAACAGTTCGCGTACGTGGCGTCGCATGATCTGCAGGAACCGTTGCGAGCCATCGTCGGCTACTGCCAGTTACTGCAGACAACAAGCAGCGACAGGCTGGACGACGAAGGCCGCATGTTTGTCGAATCCATCGTCGACGGCGGCAAGCGGATGCAGCGGCTGATCGTCGATTTGCTGGAATTCTCGCGGATCCGGCGGAAGGGCAGTCCGTTCGCAACCGTGGATCTGAACCAGGCGGTCCGGGAAGCTCAGGCGCTGCTTTCTTCCGTGATTCAGGAAAGTGGCGCCGTCATCGAAGTCGAAACGATGCCGGAGGTGTTCGCGGATTTCGGCCAGATCATCCGGCTGTTTCAGAATCTGATCAGCAACGCCATCAAATACCGGTCGCAGCAGCCGCCAAACCTGTCAATTCGCAGTTCCAGCGATGTCGGCAGCGGATTGCTGACCGTGAGTGTGTCCGACAACGGAATCGGGATTGATCCGGAATTTTTCGAGCAAGTGTTCGTAATTTTTCGACGGCTGCATACCCGGGAAGCGTATCCCGGTACGGGAATCGGGCTGGCCGTCTGCAAGCGAATCGTCGAACGGCACGGGGGAACAATCTGGCTGGATTCGGTTCCGGGCGAAGGGACAACCGTCTACTTCACGCTTCCGCTCAGCAGTCAGGTCACGAACGATTGAAGGCGAACATGCCCGACGACACTCTTCGCGAAATGCGAATCCTGCTCGTGGAAGACAGCCCCTCCGATGCCGACCTGGCCCGCCGTGCCCTTGAGCGGGGGGAAATTCGAAGTCAGGTGCTGCACGCCGTCAACGGTGAGCAGGCTCTGGAAATGCTGCACCGGACGGGTCGCTTCACGCAGTGTCCGAGGCCGGATCTGGTGTTGCTCGACCTGAACATGCCACGAATCGACGGAAGGCAGGTCCTGCAGGAAGTCCGCAGCGATGAATCACTGCGGCTGATTCCCGTCGTGGTGCTGACAACCTCCGCCGACGAACGCGACATCAACGCTGTTTATTCGCTGGGGGCCAATTCGTACATCGTCAAACCCGTCGACCTGGACCAGTTTTTCGCCGTCGTCGAATGCGTCCAGCAGTACTGGTTTCGAGTCGCGTCGTTGCCGCAGTGGGACGCCTGAAACCGCAGTCAGATTGATACGGCCAGTCGTTCCGGACACGACAGCAGGATTTCCCGAATCGCGTCGCGGTCTTCCTTTGTCAGATGATCAAATTCGCCGGACGTGTCGTTTCCCGCCAGAATCTCCTGCAGCCGCTGCCCAACTCTGTCGCGGACACCCGCCGGAATCTCACGGAACGCGTCGGAATAGATCAGAAAGCTGCAGGGATAGCGAAACAGCCGCGTGTTCAGGTCGAACTGCCGCAGGCTGCGTCCCTGTTCGTCGAACGGCCCTTTCTGCTGAAATTCTTCGGCGAACGAACTTGTGCCGTGGATCCCCGCCGTCAAGCGCAGCTCGTCACAAAACAGCAGGCCGCGAACGACCTTTTCCGCGGCGGAAGCGTACCGGCGCTCGGTCGACTCCGACACGAAATCCAGTGGTCGGTCAAGCGCCTTGTTCATTACTTCGGCATCCCGCATCGTCAACTGACCGGAATGATTGGCAGCCGTCAGAATGTTGTGCATCGTCGCCTGATGCTGCAGCACCATCAGCGCGACAATGTCACTGTGAGGCGTCAGATACGGTGACGTGTCTACCAGCGGCGAAAGGTTCGTGATATTCGCACCGGATTCCATATCCAGTTTTTCGTCGTGTTCCGGGTTCTTCAGGAACGAATTGCCCATGTGCCGCTGATCGCCGTGAGTTCCCGTGACGTACCAGCCGCCCCAGCGTTCCGCGAACGGACTGGTGTCATCATTCAGGTGCGTCCCCAGCCGGAAGACCGGCAGTCCGCGATTGTCCGGAATCACACTTCGCACCATATGCCCCGGCGTGCGACGCGTGTGAAACGTTCCGTGGCACTGCAGACATCGCGACGTTTCACGGCTGATTTTCGCCGGGACGTCATTCTTTTGCGGAAGCGTGTAGAACGTGCCGCCAAGTTTCGGATCCGCCGCCGACAATTCGATGACCTCACCGTTCTGCACCCAGCCGACGTACACATCGTCGTTGAAGTAAACGGCTCGCGGCGTTTCGGGAGTAATTCGACTCACCTGCAGACTCGTCTTTGAGAACACCAGCGTCTGCGATGACCATGAGACACCAAGCTGCTGCAGGATTGATTTCAGGTATCCGTGTTCCGGCTCCCATGTCAGCACGGCTTCACCGGTTTCCAGTCGCTTCGCCAGCGTGGCCACGGCGTCGGTCGATTGCGAGTCGCTGTAGTTGATCGGCTCGCGTTCGTATTCGATCTGCGCCTCAGTAGCAGCGGGGAAACTCAGGAACAGAAGAACCAGCGTGGAGATACCAGGGATTCGGGCGGTCATCGCAGTTCTCGCATCGGACGGCAGGTGCGATCAGTTCATGTCAGGCAATCGCTTTGCGCTATGCATTCTTGAACAATAAACAGGATAAGTGTATCCTGTTTATCGGAGGTTCCCATAGCGGGAATCGGTTATCCACTTGATTTCCAATGGTCGTCGCGTGTTTTCTCAAACCGTGGAATATGCCCTGCGGTCAGTCGTTTACCTGGCGTCGCAGGATGACCGTCCTCAGAAAACGAACGCAATCGCTGCGGCGACGAAGGTTCCTTCTGCGTACCTGTCCAAGGTGCTTCAGGGGCTTCAGCAGCAGGGAATCGTCCGGCTTCAGCGAGGAATCGGCGGAGGAGTCACGCTGGCTCGCCCCATTCACGAACTGACGATTCTGGACGTCGTGAATGCTGTGGATCCGATCCAGCGAATCACGACTTGTCCGCTGGAACTCAGTGCTCACGGAGCAAGATTGTGTGCTTTGCATCGCCGCATCGATAACGCGATCAAGATGATTGAGGACGCGTTTCAGACAACGACACTGGCCGAACTGCTGGAAGACGCAAATCCCAGCGTACCGCTGTGCGACGGAACGGCCCGCGATGTCACTTTGCCGTAAGCCCCGCGAAACGCGCGTGTCGCGTCGTGCCCGAAACCGCCGGCAGCCGTTCTGACCGTGATTTGATCGGTGACCGCTGGCAGACTAGAAATCGTCCGGCGCGGTTCGGTCGATGGACCCGCCCACGGGAATCCGCCGTCATCAGCGAAATCGAACGTAGGGAGGCGTGCAGTGAGCATTCTGTCATTCGTCGAGTTCATGGAACGACGGTTCGCCGCGGAAATTGCGTCACACACGGTGCTGGAATCGTCAGCCGGCGAGTTCGAAGCGTTCCCGGCGGAACTCGATCCGCGGCTGGCGCAGGCACTTCGCAGCAGCGGACTGACGCGGCTGTACGCGCATCAGAGCGAAGCGTTCGAATCGATCCGTCGCAGCGAGGACACTGTGCTGGTGTCGAAAACGGCCAGCGGCAAGACGCTGTCGTTCCTGCTGCCGATCCTTCACGAATACCTGCAGGCTCCGGCTCCGTTCGGCGTGGCATTGCTGTATCCGACGAAGGCACTGTCACGCGATCAGGAAGGTACGCTCGGCCGGCTGCTGCAGGCGGCCGGAGCGGACATGCGGCTGGGGACCTTTGACGGCGACACACCGCGCGAAGAACGCAATCGCATTCAGTCGCAGGCCGATTTCATGATTACCAATCCGGACATGCTGCATTCCGGAATCCTGCCGAATCACAATCGTCGCTGGCGAACGTTTCTTTCGCGGCTGAAGTATGTCGTTGTTGATGAGGTTCATACCTATCGCGGGGCGTTCGGGTCGCATGTGGCAAACGTCATGCGGCGGCTGGTGCGAGCCTGCGAAATTCATGGAAGCCGGCCGACGTTTGTGTGTTCTTCCGCGACCATCGGCAATCCCGCCGAACACGTCGAGGCCCTGTTTCAGCGGCCGTTTCATGTGATTACCCGCGACGGTGCTCCCAGGCCGCGACGCGATCTGTATCTGATCAATCCTCCGCTGACGAAAAGTCACGGCCATGCGATGTACCGCAAGGGGCCGGGGTCCGTCAGCATTCCCCTGATTCGGGAAGCCACCAAACAGGGAATTCGCACGATCTGCTTTTGCCGATCACGGCAGCAGGTCGAACGCCTCTGCCGCGCCGTGCTGGACGGACACGCGGGCCTTCGCGAAAAGGTCAAGCCGTACCGGGGCGGTCTGCTTCCCAACGAACGGCGGCAACTGGAACGCGACCTGGCGGAAGGGCGAGTCACAACAATCATCAGCACCAATGCTCTGGAACTGGGAATTGACATCGGCGATCTGGACCTGTGCATTCTGAGCGGTCATCCGGGTTCTATGGCCAGTTTCTGGCAGCAGGCAGGCCGCGTCGGACGACGAGGATCCCGGGCCGTGATTGTTTATGCCGCCAGAGACACACCGATCGACCAGTATTTCGTCAATCATCCGGAGTTTCTGCAGCAGGCGCCGATTGAACGAGCGTGGCTGAACGCCGACAACCCCTACATTCTGCTGCAGCACCTGCCGTGCGCGGCTCACGAACACCCGCTGCGAACGGAAGAGCCCGTGTTTTCCGAACCGGCCTACCCGGCGGCTCTGGACGTGCTGATCGAAGACGGAAGCCTGAAGGAATATCACGGGGACTATCGGTACGCGCTGCGTGACTATCCTGCCAGAGGCGTCAACCTGCGAGGTATGACCGACTACAACATCGAAATCTATTGCGGCACGGAAGTCATCGGAGAACTCGACCCGATCGGTGCCCGCGGCACACTCTACAAGGACGCCATCTATCAGCATCTGGGAAGACGCTATATGTCGATGGACCTGGACCTGGAAAAGAAGCTCTGCCGTGTCGATTCGGTCGACGTCGACTACTACACCGAATGCGTCTGGGAAAGCCGCGTCACAATCACCGAAAGTCTCGATCAATACTGCCTTCCCGCCGACCAGCCGCAGCAGGGCGCAAAGCTGGAGTTCGGCTATATCAACGTGAACCGGCAACCAAAACTGTACAAGAAGATTCGCGAACGGACTCTGGAAAACATCGGCTACGGTCCCATCACGCTTGATCCGTTCATCTATGACACGGCCGGCTTTGGGATGTACCCTCCGGCGGGCTGGAAGGAAGCCGTTGGTCGGATCGACCAGCGTCACATTGGAGCTGCCATGTATGGACTCGCCTATATTCTGAAGAAAACGGCTCCCAGTCTGTGCCTGTGCGACGAACAAAACATCGAAACCGATGTATCACTGACGGAAGTCACTCCCGGCAACTGGAAAAGTGCTCTGTACGTTTTCGACACCATTGAAGGCGGCGTCGGCTATGCAGAAAAGATCTTCGAAGTCTTCACGGAAGCATTGAAACTGGCCAAAACGATCATCGACGACTGCCCGTGTGCCGCCGGATGTCCGGCCTGTGTCACGGCCGTTCCGCCCGGCATTGCGGATGAAGATCTGGAACTGTTTCTTACCGAAAGCAATGCATCCGTCGCATGTACCAGCAGCCTGCTTTCGACTCTGCTGACGGGACAGATCGTGATTCCCGATGTGACTGAGTTCGCCATTGACCAGCGCGTTCCGGTCACGCCTCCGGAAGTCGACGAAGAGCTGGAAAAACTTCGAACCCGGCTGGGCCGTGCCGGCCGGATTCTACACCAGAAGCGATCCAGAACTCACTGACGCCGACACCGGCCGGCAGGGTTCACTGAACGCCGGTTGAATTCACGAAGCATTACTTCCAGAAAGCTGATTCAGCCCATGCACTGCACACCA
Source organism: Planctomycetaceae bacterium (assembly GCA_041398785.1). NCBI lineage: Bacteria > Pseudomonadati > Planctomycetota > Planctomycetia > Planctomycetales > Planctomycetaceae > Planctomycetaceae bacterium. The sequence continues at coordinate 145,192 of JAWKUA010000016.1, forward strand.
CTCGGCTTGGCTCCGTCCTTCGGCTTTGGCGACAGAATCGGCCTTGCGACACCCGGCCACGTCGAAGCCATGAATCGCGCCGGCGGCGGAATCGAAGCCATCTATCCGCAGCAGTCGATTCGCGAAATGACGCGCACCAAACGCACGGCAAAACAGGTCATGGACGATGCTCTGAACGGTGCAGTCGCGGCCGGCTGGTCCCGCGCCATTGGAGCGGATGCGGATCACCTGAAGACACCGGACGATGTCGACGCGACCTCCGCTGTCGGATTCACGTTCTTCACGATTGATCCATCAGACGACGTTGACCAGGCCGCCGACGACTACAGCGAAGCCACAGTCCGTGAGAAGTTCTCCGCGGTCCGAGAACTGTGTCGCTGGTGCGACAGCTATCTCGGCACCACCGTATCGATTTCGGCCGACACAGTCATCGAGTTGACTGAACAGGTCTGCATGCGCGCCGCGGTGAAATACGGTCGAGCTCTGGCTCGAGCGCTGAACATGGGAGAATACATCCGGTCCGTTCACGAAAAGCTCGGCCGCGATTATGAGATCGAATTGTCCGTCGATGAGACAGAACAGCCTACGACACTCGCCGAACACTACATCATTGCGGATCAGTGCCTGCAGGGCGGAATGAAGCTGGTGAGTCTGGCACCCCGATTTATTGGCGAATTGGAAAAAGGTGTCGACTACAAGGGCGACCTGGCCGCACTCGAAGCGTCGCTGGCCCGGCACGCCGCGATCGCGGAACGACTGGGCGGATACAAGCTGAGTCTTCATTCCGGTTCGGACAAGCTTTCGATGTATGGTCTGCTTGCCCGGCAAACGAAGGGACGATTTCACGTCAAAACCGCAGGCACCAGCTACCTGGAAGCACTGCGAGTTGTTGCTCGCCATGACGAGGCACTGTTCCGCGAAATTATTGATTTCGGCCGGTCGCGTTACGACATCGACAAAGCCACATATCACGTTTCCGCGACAACCGATTCCGCCCCGGCTCCGGCAGTCGTCAGCAGCGTGCAGGAACTTGAACTGGAGTACCTGGAACTCTGGAGCGAAGTTCCGGAAGGCCGCGGATTTACAAAGCCCGGACGTCAGCTTCTTCACTGCACGTTCGGATCGACGCTGACCGACGCAAAGCTGGGTCCGGCTGTCCGATCGGTGCTGGAAACTCATCCGGATACGTACACGGAAGTTCTGGCCGACCACTTTGAACGCCACCTGCGAGCTTTGCAGAACGGCATGTAGGCTGCAACCGCCCCACGTTCATGAAGTCCATCTATCTCGACAACGCGGCGACGAGTTTCCCGAAGCCGGAATGTGTCTATGAAGCCGTGGATGCCTGTCTGCGCGGCGGTGGTTCGGCATTCGGAAGGGGAAGCCACTCGGGGACCGACGCAGCGGGACGACTGGTCGCGCAGTGTCGGCAGCGCGTCGCGCGCGTAATTGATGCCGAAAGTCCGGAGCAGGTCGCCTTCACATTCAATTGCACCGACGGCCTGAATCTGCTGTTGCGGGGATTGCTGCGGCCCGGCGACCGCGTTGTCACGACGACGCTGGAACACAATTCGGTGCTGAGGCCGCTGGAGCAGCTTCGATCGGAATTCGAACTCGACGTCCAGCACATCGACTTCGATCCGGGAACAGGAATCGTCGACGTTGCGTCGCTGGAGTCAGCCCTGGAAAAGCCGACTCGCCTGGTTGTCATCAACCACGCTTCCAACGTCACCGGTACCGTCCAGCCGATCGCCGACATCACGCGCGCGGCTCGCAAAACCGGAGCACTCGTACTGCTGGACGCCGCTCAGACGGCGGGTCACCTGCCGTTCAGCGTGCGCGAGCTGCGGGTGGATCTGCTGGCCGCGGCGGGACATAAGGGTATGCTAGGGCCGCTGGGGACCGGCTTTGTCTATCTTCGGACGGGACTGCAGAGCGAGCTTCGGCCCGTGCGGTGCGGCGGCACCGGCACCAGCAGCGAATCGATTCTTCAGCCCGACGCGATGCCCGCAAAGCTGGAAAGCGGCAACCTGAATGTCCCGGGTATCGCCGGACTAAACGCGGCCGCGGAATGGATCCTGAACGAAACCGTGACCGCTTTGCACCAGCGCCTCGAGATTCTGACTCACAGCCTGAAGTCAGCACTGCAGAAGATTCCGGACGTGACGATCTATGCCGCGGAACAGTCTTCCAGCGTCGGGATCGTTTCGCTGAACATTGGCAGCCTGGATTGCCGGGACGTCGCGGTGATGCTGGACCAGTCGGCCGGCGTCCAGTGTCGAGCCGGCCTGCATTGTGCTCCGCTGGTGCATCGGACGCTGGGGACCTTCGATCGGGGCGGCACCATTCGGCTCAGCCCCGGGCCGTTCACGAGTGAGAACGAGATCGCCGCCGTGGTGGAGGCCATTGACAGGATTGCCGCGTCATTCCGTTGACGCGCCACTGGATTCGTGGGAGAAGTTGTGCCGGAAGGAAAGGGTGGCGTTGATGAGAATACTCCTGCTGGCGGACGTTCACGCGAACTGGCCGGCGCTGTCTGCAATCGATGAATCCTTCGACGCGTGCTTTTTTCTGGGTGACGCCGTTGACTACGCGACCGATCCGGCGCCCTGCATTGAATGGCTGCAGAAGTATGCCAGCGTCTCCGTGCGGGGAAATCATGACCATTCCGTGGCTCAGCGAGTCACGATGCGGCCGGCGGGGACGTTTCGCCGAATCGCGGCAGCCATGCGACCACAGCACTTCCGGGCGCTTAACGACGAACACCTGACGTGGCTCGCCCGGATGCCGGTAACTCAGCACCTTTCAGACGGCCGGCACAGTTATCTGCTGGTCCACGCATCACCGCGGGACCCGATGGACGAATATGTGCCGGATGTTGTCGAACAGTGGGCTCAGCGGCTGGAACACGTCGACGTCGATTTCGTGTGCGTTGGCCACACGCACGTGCCCATGCACCTTCGGCTGGAGCGCACTCAGGTAATCAATCCCGGCAGCGTCGGACAGCCGCGCGACGGCGACCCGCGAGCCGCCTACGCGATTATCGAGAATGGAAAAGTCGAATTCCGCCGAGTCGCGTACGACGTCGACCGGACGATCGACCACATGCGGAAATCCGGCATCGAGGACGACATTATCGACATCGCCGAATCCGTGCTGCGAACCGGCGGCCGGCAGACCGTCACAGACCCGGTGGACTGAAAAACGCCGGCGCGGCGACGGGAATTCTCCGGACTTGCCGCCGACGAGCTGCGATCAGGCTGGAAATTCCGAGACACGGCGACTAATCTGCCCGCCGTTCAAGCTGCGCACAGTCGGACATGTCTGCCGCTGTCGACGCAGGTTTCCTGTGAAAAACTGTTTACGCAAAGAATCCATGCCTAACACAGCAGCGGCAACCAAGTATCTTCGGCACAGCCAGAAAACGCGTCTTCGAAACCGTTCTCAGCGATCTGAGTTGCGAGGGCGACTCAAGAAATTTCGCGAACTGATGGCCGGAACGCCGACTCAGGAAGAGGCGGACAAGGCATTTTCCGCGATGTGCAAGGCTCTGGACCAGGCGGCCGCAAAGCGCCTGATTCACAAGAACGCCTCGTCCCGCACGAAATCGCGTCTGGCAGCCCTGAAGAAGAAGGTGTTTGTAAAGTAGCTGCCGTTCACTTCGGCGAAGTCAGAAATATGCAAATGGCTGCGGATCATCCGCAGCCATTTTTGTTTGCGCATCCCCGTTGCAGTTCATAGCCGGCATTTGCACGCGAACTTTCCGACAGCTCCCTTTGCACGGCCGCGCAAACAAGTGACGATACGGGCATTGCAGCAATAATTGGTGAACGCCGCGTCGACGGAAGCCGCCGATATGGCGACTCCCGCAGATTCGACAGTGCCACTTCCTTTCCGGCGCCAGGGAACCTGACCAGCGTGATCGCACCTTCCAACATCGTGATTCGTTTCCCGGCCTGGCCGATTTGCGCCGCGTTCACCATGCTGCTGACCAATCCGGCGTCGCTGGCGGAACACCCGATTTCCGTCACGGAGGCGCAGGTCTTTGTGACGCAGACAGCCGCCCGGATTCGAATTCAGTTGTTTGCGGAAGATCTGTACCTGTTCGACAACCTGGAGGCCGACGAATCCGACGTCCTGTCGCCCGACCAGCTTCGTCTCGGGCTGGAACAGCACAGGCAGTTTCTTCTGGAGAAGGTGACCCTGCGAGACGCGAAAGGAGAACTCATCCGCGGCCAGGTCACCGACGTGCGCCCGTTTGAAATCCCGGCGGACGGGATATCCGTCGACGATCTGATGCTTCATACGGCGACATATGAACTGGAGTTTCCGTTCGACGAGCCTCCGGAATTCCTGACGCTGCAGCAGGATATCAGTGATGCCAACTTCATCTATCCGTCCGAAATGAAGCTGGCGCTGCACCAGTCCGGCACCGACATGACATACACCGACACGCTGAAACCAGGGGCACCCGTGACGCTTCGGTTCGACTGGGATCAGGAATCGCTGCCCGAAGATGCCACTGACGAAGACTGGAAGAAATGGTTTGAGCAGCAGCGGGAGGAAACACTGGGCATCACCAGTTACAGCAGTGTGTACTCCTTCATCTACGTGGAACCGGCGGAAGTGCGGCATGAGATCCTGATCCCGCTGGCAAATCTGAAGACGGTATTGCCGATGCAGCATTCCGATCCGGCATTCATCGAGATCGCGGAACAGGATGCCGTTCGCGAACTGATTCGCCAGTGGCTGACCGACGTGAACCCCGTGACGATCAACGGAAAGGCGGTGGCACCGGACTTTTCGCGCATCGACTTCTTCGGCCTGGACCTGAAGGATTTCGCGCGGCAGGCGCAGGCGCGCCGCGTCAGTCTGGCCAGCGGCCGCGTGGGAATCATCCTGACGTATCCCGTCCCGGACGATGTCGTTCGCGAAGTGGCGCTGACGTGGGACAAGTTCCACTCCTCGATTCGAAAAGTGCAGTCCGTTGTCTTCACGTATCCGGACGGATTGCAGAAGTTTGAGTTCTCGCGGTTCAACGCCGCGGACGAAAATGTGTTTCACTGGTCTGCGAAAGCTGACGATCTGCCGCAGCCGGCGGGCGCCGTTCCGGCGAGTATTCCGCCACCGCCGACGCTGACTGTACCCGTGGTGAGCGTGGCGTTGCTTCCGTTAGCGCTGTTGCTGGCAATTCGGGCCGGCTGGTGCCGACGATTGTCTGTGGTTGTGCTGGTCACCGCGGCACTGTGCTGGCCGCTGGGGCAGCGTCAGATCGCCGACCCGTTTCGGCAGCCTCCGCCGATCGCGGCGGGTGAAGCCGATGACGTCTTTCGGCAACTGCACCGCGGGACGATGCGGGCGATGGATTTCGGAACCGAAGACCGCATCTACGACGTACTGCGACAGACCGTGGACGGAACTTTGCTGGAAGACATCTACCTGCAGCTTCGCAATGCCATGCAGATGCGCGAACAGGGCGGCGCCGTGGCTCGCGTGCGCGACGTCAACTACCTGGACGGAGGTATTGTCGCGGACAACAATGCTGCCGCTGACTGGCCGGCGTTCCGGTATCGCAGCACGTGGACTCTGTCGGGAACGGTCGAACACTGGGGCCATATTCACGAACGCGAAAATCGGTTCGAAGCCGTATTCCGCATCGAGCCGCGAAACGGAGAATGGAAAATCACCGGCATGCAGATCTCCGATCAGCAAAACTTGGCGTCTCGCACGAAGCTGCGACGCTTCTGACGCGGTGAGATCTGCCGGGGCGGCAGGCGTCAGACCGCAATCGCGGCCGGCAACTTGTTCCCGCGGCGTCCGGCCCGCTTGTGACAAGTCACGGAAGTTTTGCCGCGCGGCAGATATGATTCAACGGCATCTTGACTGCGAATCGTGTGACGCGACGTGCGATCGCGGTTGCGATCAATCATTTTTCCCGCTTCGGAGTACCGGCACGTGCCACGTTCAAGCGTCTTGTCGTCGGCTGGCTGTGCCGTGTTGTGGATCGCCGCCGCCTGGGGAATTCTGAAGTCGGAGCCGCTTGTGGCAGCGGTCGTCGGTTCAAATCACGCCATTTGTGGCAGCTGGGGCTGCGGACCTCCGACGTCGTCGCTAATCGTCTGGAACACGTTCGTCGCGATGTCGCTGTTCACGATCGTCTGGCTGGCTCAGGCCCGACGGCCGGCGACCACACGACGCTGGTCGGCGGCCGTGGCATGGATTATCGCTGCGAGTGTTGTGGCCGCAATCGGCATCCACACGGCGATGTGGTGGTCGTCGGCGAGTGAGTTCGGCCGATCGTTCCTATGGCAGCGTGTGCTGTTCGCGATGGTCGCCTTTCCCGATTTGCCGGCGATACCGCTTGTCAGCGCCGCCGGCTTTCTTTGCTGGCTGACGCGCTTCCGCCGAATACCGCGACAGCACGGAGATTCGCCGCACGGTGTCACAGCAGCGTCACCACATACGGCCGCCGAGCACACTCATGGATCACTCGCGGATCAGCACCTTCGACCCGACTCCCAGCAGATCGAAGACTTCGGCAATGTCGCCGTCCGCAAGGTGAATGCACCCTCGTGAAACAGCGCGGCCGATGGAATCCGGATCAATTGTGCCGTGAATGCCGATGTGATTCCCGAGCCCCAGCCAGTATTCGCCCAGTGGGTTTGACGGATCATCGGCATCGATCGTGCCGCCGTCCGGATCGTACCATGTGGGGTTCTCCAGCCGGCTTTCGACGACGAATTCACCCTTGGGAGTTCGGCCGTCGAGTCCCGTTCCAATGCGATAGCGGTGGACGTACCAGCCGTGAGAGTGAATGGTCAGCTCAAAACGGCTGAGTTCCACAATGGCTCCAAATGGTCCCTTCAGTACCTTGAGCTGCTGGCCGGCCTGGAGATTTTTCGGCGATGTCCGGTTCAGCCTGGCCAGATATTGCCAGGGAAGATTGTGTGCTCTGGCGATGGAATCAAGTGTTTCGCCGGCTTCCACAAAATACGGTTCCGCGAAGTGCCGTTTGGGGTTGGCATAGATCTCCGCCGCGGTGAATTCAATCCGCTCCGCCAGCAATGGGCGAAGCTCCGGATGTTTTAGATAAAGCTGCGAAAGCTGGTGGTGAGCCTTCAGGATGTCGGAATTGCTGTTGGCCTGAATCAGCAGGTCGACCTGCTTCAATGCCGCCGCAACCTCAGGCGGCAGCACCTGAGGTTCCGGTGATTTGGCAACCTCTTCGAACACCGGAAATTCAACGTCAGACGCGGATGAATCGTCCTGCAGTTCCAGTGCTGCAGGGCGGAAGTTTGCGTCGGAAATGACCTCGCCCGAAGTCATGTCGGCGAAATCCGGCGGAGTCAGATCCCGGGCGGCCGGTCGCCCGGTCGCCGAAGTCCCCGAGCGGTCGTTGCGCAGGTCGCTGTCAAATTCCGGAAACGTGAATTCGATGGGTTCCTGCTGCGCCGCAATGGCACTCAACAGCGGATCGTCGTCGTCAGGTTCCTCCCGAAACGGGTTGCCGTCGGAACGATGGTCAATGATGGCGTCCCATTGTTGCGGGACGAGCGGCTCGTCCACGGAAAGGTCGGTGTCGGTTTCGACGCGGCCTGTTTCAACCGGCAGAAACTGCGGAAATACGTCAAAATGCCAGGCAGCGATTCCGGCAGCGACCGCAACCGCCAGCCATACGCGGATGGGTCGTTTCGGCTGTTGATAGGCAAAGGGTTCCATCGTCCGTGATCCCCTGGTTCCGATCCATGATTCAGGCGAAGCCGTATTGTGCCAAAGCACTCAAATTGCGGCTACCGGAATTCCTCGTCACTTCCGGGCGACGGCTTCCGTCAGCCGGCCTGCAACGCGCTTCAGGGCTTCGATGGGAATGGTGTGCGGACCACGGAACGATTGAAATTCCACTTCGAAACCAGCCGCCTGCAGCATGTCGCGCAGCCATTCGGCCGGTGCAAACGGCAGCAGGGGGTCCAGAGTGCCGTGCGACTGAAAGACGGGACAGCCGGGATGCTCGGCGGCCATCCGGGTCCATTCGTCACGACACAGCAGCGTTCCGGAAAACAGCGTCAACAGTGCCGGTCGAATTCCGTGCCGCAGAGCGACGTCCGTGGCAACCATCGCTCCCTGAGAGAATCCGCCAATAACTGTTGAAGCATCGTTCAGCGCGAACGCCTGCTGCATGGCCTTCACCGCGTCGGCAAGCGACTCGGAAGCTTCCAGCAGTCCATCCGGGCGAACGTTCGTCAGTTTTTCGTAGTCGCTGGTCTGGTTGATTTCGGCAAGGCGAGCCATGTTGATCGGCCACCACGCGCGTCCACCAGGCATCCCCAGCGGCGCGAGATCAACCGGTGCCTCAGGAAACACGAAGCGACACGCCCCGGCCAATTCCGGATCTGATTCCAGCAGGAACGGACCCAGGTCCACCAGGTCATGACCCGGCGCGCCGAAGCCGTGGCAAAGGACCACCAGATGGCTCGGCGGAGTTCCTGACGGAAGCGAATCCACAACCCGGCACTGCAGGGTGCCAAACTTCTGTGTCGACCGATTGATCATTCTCCGGGGATTCCTGTTTTAGGATGCACACGGCACCTTCAGCGGCAGTTCAACGGGTGACTCGCCGCACATCAGCGCGGGCATGCGACCGGGTCACGGCGACAAACAGCGAACCGGGTGGCCTTCGGCGGAACTGCACGAATTTTCGGATGCTGACCGATGTATCACAGTCGGCGCCTTCCCGCAAATCCTCGCGCAGACGAAAAACGGCAGTGATTTGGGGTTGCTCCGGCCCGCCTTGTCGCCAAGAATTTTGGCACCTCTGGTTCAGGCACACGCAGCCTGATTTCGGTAGCCCGCGGCGGCAACAATTCTGCAGGTTGTCGCCAAGGGGAACTTTATTCTAGAAAGGAGGTGGTCCGGTGAATGAATGCTGTAGTCCAGGTCAGGGTGGTGTCGCCACGTAACAGTCGGCGGACTGTCTCGAACGACAGCCACCGTCGCGGATCGGATCACCGGATCTGATTGCGAAACTCAGCGGCCCGGAGAGTCGTTTCGACGAATTCTCCGGGCCGTTTTTTCGTCAAGTCCAGCGGGGAAATTTGCATCGAATCACCGACCTTCGCCCCGGCGGGCGCGTTTGGCCGGTTTTGAGCATCCAGAGCCCGCTGACGCCCCAAATATCTATTCACCTCTGTTCACCGTGCCGCAGTCGACCTTCAAAATCCGAGCAGTTTCCCGATTCGAATGCCCGAACAATGCCGCGTTCCGATGGAATGAAGCTGAGCCATTGAAAGCTGATCCGCCACCCTGAGTCCTCATCACATCTCGTGCAAGAGAACACATGGCGGCCCTCGATGGTCGATTTTACGCTGCAACTGCCTGGCCGGTTTTGAGTGCGCACTGACACGGGTCCCGGGATTCCATCGGAGCCCAGGACGCTTCACCGACTGACCCAATCAACAATGAAAACCCTCAACCCTGAAGGCCGCCCATCCGGAGCCAAAGTAGCCATCAGGCTCCGCGTGATGAGCCAGCGCAGTTGACTCCCAACAATCCCCAAACCCTCATCGAAGCCAACAGCCCGCCACAACGTTTTCCTCGAACATCCTGCATCCGGCGGAAAGCGTCTGACGCGGGCACCACGTGGAGGTCCCCGCGATCCCCGGACCGCTGCCCGCCGGAGCGACGCTGGCGACCCAGGAACTACACATCGCTCAGGCGGTGACGCTGTGCCGCACCATTCTGGCTGATGAAACGCGGCCGGACGCCGATCGGGCGCTTGCGGTCTGCTGGCTGGCGCATCTTGTCGCGGACACTCACAGCCTCAAATGCCGGCACCCGGCTCAGTACGAATCACTCACCAACCACCCGAAAAAGAGAACAGGCGTGTTCCCGATGAAGCCTGCACCACCTCGTCCCCTATCTGACTAATCCAGCGGGGAAACACGCCACGGAATTTGGGAAAATCTCAAGTTCACCAGACCCGGATACTCAACAGCTCCCACCACCACATTCTGAAACCAATTGATCTGTCGATTGCATTGAACGGGAACGCATGTCGAAATATAATCCTCTGCGATCGGTGAGTCAGGGGTTCCATAGGAGTCGATTAGGCAATCAGATCGTTAATGTCGTGGCCCATGACCTCGTTGCCGGCAGATCAGAATGGTGCGAACGGTATCAGCAGCGGCAGGAAGTTCTGTTGAACTCCCGAATGGCGAGTCGGTGACCGTTCGTGGGGAAGGAGTCACTTCCGTGGGCTGAAAATGAAGCGACGGAACACAGACGCTTCGAGGCCTGGTTGTGGCTCGATTCGAACTGGAACTGGAACTTCAGTGGAACGTTTTCGCGGCCCCGGAATCGCTCAAAACCATCTTCTTTGGACGAGGGGCGTCTTGTTCTCGAAGAAGTGAGTTTGAATTATATCGGCGACACGCAGGCCATCGTCTCCTACAAGCACCTCCGTGACGACGAAAGTCGAGCACTGGGCTGTGGCGATCCCAGTTGACAGCGACCTGCGAAAGTTCGGTGAGTGTGGTTACTGGTTGAACGGGGGTGTCCAAAACGTGTGAGTTGCCACCGTCGACCTGTCATTCCCAAAATCGCTGAAGAGATGATCACTGAATCGAATTGGGCGTATGGAGTTTCTGGCTGAGTGCGGAGCAACGAACTCCTCGCGTCTGGCGGCTGTACCCGGCCGGAGAGGAACTCATCGGAGTACAAGCTGGCAAAGAAGTTCGCTTCTCAAGTTGCCAGTCACTGGAACCGCGATAAGACATTTCCGCAGTGGTTTCGCCAGCAATAGCACTTCTTTCTCAAGATCTGGCAAGTTGCCGCTGGACCGATTAGCAAGGTTTCTGATCGCGTGAAATCGATCAAAACGATGCTTAAAAAGTTGCCTGCCGACTTTGCCAAGTCGGTCGATGCCGCTAGGAAAAGATTCAGTCTCACCAGAATAAAGGTGCGAACGACGAAGTACCTGGGCTTGGAAGCAGGTGCGTTCGAAACCAACCTGAACTTCCCAAAGCCTTCGATTGTTGTCCTATAACAAGCGATTCCCCGAGTTAAGTGGAAGAACATCGGCGGACTTACTTCAAAAGACCCCGCTAAGGCATTCGTCGCCAGCTTCTCGTCTTCGACAGTTGCCAATCCTGCTTGAGGAAAACATGCAGAAATGCCGCCGTCGCCGCGAAGACTTCTAGCTGAAATCCCGTCACAAACGATTAGGTGTCTATGTTCGACTTTTGAAGATTGCCATCGAAACGACTGTAAAGCAAACACTTGGTCCGTTGTCGAATGCGGTGAGTTCCTGATTCAGGCAGCAGATGCCGAATACCACCTCTGGGAAGGGGCAAGCTGTTGGGATCAATGAAATCGGAGTTTGGTTATGCGAGCGTCTGGATCCTCCGAGTCTGGAAGATTCCGTTTGAATCGTCTGCCCATGGGACAGCATGGGCTGGTGGTCGAATACTTCGCTTGTTCTTCGACAACCCAGTTGCGAATCTTAGTGATTCATTTGTATGCTGCCTGACAGAAGGCCCTGTAGACGGTGGTATTTTGCATACAGCAGTATGCAACCTTTTTCCATCAATGCATTTCGGGTCTGAAAAGCCCCCAGCAAGCCAAAGAAATCGCAGCTAGAGATCACGGAGGCTCTTCCAAAAACTCGTTGAGAACAAAACCGATCTCGTCGACTATGATGCCCCCATCGACGATGACGATGTTGATGGAGGCAACTTTGGTGTGGCTGACGGAATCCCATTTGCAAATCTGCCATCCAACAGCTGACCCTGATGGTATTGCAAGGCTTTAGCAATATGATCCAGAGGAGTGTGAAAATGTTCGAACTCAGGCGTGCGGACGAATCGCAGGAGTAGCAAAGTTCGGCCAGTCCTGCGCGGGATCACGTGCTATGGTGGAAAGAAAAGCGACCAAAACCAGCGATGTCGTTCGGTGGGTGCTGGCGGTTATCCTGTGCGTGTGGGCGATCACCATGAGGAATCCGTACTACGTTTGTTTTGGCGTCATTGCCATTCCCATCTGGCGAATCAGTGACGGTCGCCTCGGTAGCAAGTGGTCTCATCGCACACGGCAACTTGTGTTGACGACCTGCAGCCTAGTTCAAGTTGTCCTTGTCGATATCGGTGCCGTGCATGACCCTGATCCGACACGAGCCGGAATGGTTATCGACGTGTCGCTGATGTCCATGGTCAGAATCGTCTCGAAAAGCGCTCACTGGACGCTGCGTGAATTCGCCTTCCTCGCGATAGTCTCTTTGATGCTGACAATCGGGTCGTTTGCAGGAATCTTCCGAACGTTTGGGCTTCAGCATCCCGACCCAGCCGTTGGGATTGATCACTCACTGAAGTCTGCGTTCTATTTCAGCCTCGTCACGTGGACCACGCTGGGCTACGGCGACTTCCAGCCAACAGAAGCCGTCCGGATGGCAGCAGCCATCGAAGCCATGCTGGGATATGTTGCAATGGCGTTCTTTATCGGTTTTGCTTTGTCGCGGGCGGGTGCCAGTCACAACGGCGGATTGAGCGAAAGCGGATAGTCCCCGACAGAATGGCGCGGAAATGCAGAACGATGATGATGGCTTGGCAGGGCGGATCGGTCGGAAAGTCAACGAACTCGATATCGATTTCAGCCGCTTCACGGTGGCCGGCTGGTTGGTGGTGCTGGCCACAGTCGGAAACGGTGTCTTGGCCGGCTGGCTGGCGTTCGCGAACGTCCGGGGACGAAATGCGATGGATAATGGGCCGGCGCTGCTGATCGGCCTGAGCGGGCTCGTGGCGGCCATTCTGACGTTCTTCGGGCTTCGGTGGATTCTCGGAAGGCTGGGCGTCAGAATCGTCCGCGGGATCGACTGACGGCCCAGGCACGATCGCATGAACCCTTACAAAGCTCCGCGAACGCAGGAAACGCCCGCAGGGAAGCCGCGGCGGGCCATCACTCCGGCGCAGTTTGCCTGAATAATCATCTGCGGCGGCTCGGTGCTCCACGTCGCATGGCACTACCTGGTCTGGCGGGACTGGAGCATCGAATGAGTGAACGGCGACCGTCAAGCCCGTGACAATCGCCTTCACCCCGTCCGAGTGGTTGCTTCGTTCGTCGCTATCCAGTGGCGAGAGGCAGGGTGGTGGCCGCGGTGTCCGTGGCAGCCACCACCCGCACTCACCGATCGCCCTGAAATGACGAAAGGACGTTTGTCTACTATCGGCGAGTGGACAACGCGGGGACACGAATTCTCCCGCAGCCAGCCGACACCGGCAGAATCAGCCGGCGACCGTCGCGACAACTCGTATGCTGCCGCATCAGCCGTGGTTCCCTGCGCAGTCGATTTCGCTGGTGATGACCCAATCGCATCGGTATTCTTCTGTTCAGTAACGCATGGGGACCCGGTGGGCATGAGCCAGCCGGGTCTTTTCGTCTGGTCAACGGGGAATCGCTGCGGCCGTGCAGATGACAAACTCTGCCATTGAGGAGGGTTCTCGCGATGTCCAGGCCGAAACGATCGCGTTCAAGTCTGCGTCAAGCTGCGTCACGTCGGGCCACTGCGAGACACCAACCTGCAGCGCATTTGCAGCGAGTTCTGGCGGCAAATCCTTAAACCGTTGATCAGACTCGCGTTCCGGATGACCGCATTCGGGTACGATTTCTGCCGCCTCCATTGCGTCATCCCGGGACGCCGGATGACCTGCGGCGACTGTCCGGGCCGGAAGTTTGAGGACACAGGAAAACACCCCTGGTTTTCACTCTGCAGTCTTCAATCTTCCCGATGGACTCCTGCCTCCGCCGACTCCAGGATCCCCGGACGTTCCAGTTCGTCCAGCGATACCTTCATGACTTCCATCGTTTGTTTCGCACCGGAGAACGCGATCAGCAGATGTGAGTCGTACTCGATAATGTGGGGATAGTCGACGTGACGTCCGCCGATCAGCCAGAAGAGCTTGTCGAAGACGAGTCCGTCCTGGCTGATGGCAAGCGTGAGCGGATCTCGTTTGCGAGGGTTCGAGTTGGACACCATCACGTAGTAGCCGCGGCTGGTGCGATGCACGAAGAATTTGCTGGTGGCGTCCGGGAAGTTCGTGCGGCGAATCTGGCTCCACGTCCGGCCGTTGTCTCGTGAGAACGTGCGATGCAGGAACTTTGAACCGCCGTTGTCGCGTATCAGGCCGACGATCGTTTTGCCGTCGGGCAAAATGTACCAGTACGGTTCCTCCGGGCGGCCGTCGTCGTCATACGCGGCGAGCGGACTGATGCGCCAGTCGTTGAAGGCCTTCGTGCCGCCGATCATGACGGAGACCTGGCGCTGGTGATCGCGGCGGGTCATCATCCATTCTCCCGACGGAAGGCGCTTCGGCGGAAAGTTGTTCATCGAATCGTCCTGCACCGTGCCGTAAGCCACCCACTTCGTGCCATTCCGGCGAAAGGCCTCCAGGCTAAGTCCGGGACCCTCATACCCCGGCGCGTTGAAGTGGCTGGCGAGAGCGATAAGTTCGCTGTCACGTTGCCAAAAACCGCGAGCGATCCAGCCAAAGCCTTCGATGCGCGGTGGGCCGGACAGGTCGGCAGGCGTCGTCCAGTGCAGTCCATCGACGCTTGTCGCAAAGGAAACTCTGGTACCAGGCTGATCGTGACCGGGCACGATGTTGCGATGTTGCCGGGGAGTCACGCCGGCCCTGGGCAGCCCCGGCCCATCGCTCCACATGGCCCAGTACCGGCCATCATGATGAGCCAGATAGGCGTGTTGATGAACGCGAGTCCCTGCGGCATCGCGAACGTCGCTGATGACAGCGTGGTCGGCCTGGACCCGCGGTAGTTTGTCGAAGTCAATCTGGTGCGGGTCTTCGGGCACCCAGTCGTCGGCGAGCATGATCGCGTCGTCTGCGATCTGCTGTGAAGACTCGTCCTGAGCGTGCAGCGCAACCAGCGGCGTGAGCAGCAGAGCGGCGAATGAAGTGATCACGTTTTTCTTCGCGGACATGAATGTGTCGTCTCTGGTCGCGGGTTTGTTCCGTGGGAATATTGCATCCTGGGTCTACCAGGCTTCCACCGCAACCCCGCTGAACGACACTTCTTCACAGCGAGCCTCGCGGATTTGCACGCCCGTCCTTCGAAACCAATCGTCTCCATTCTCCCGGACGCGAAGCGATTGAATCGTCGGCTGGAAACCACACCGATGTGCCAGCCCAGGGCGCGTGCCGATATCAGCCGGATGTCTTGTGGCCTGGTCGCTTTCCGGAACGACTGTTGAGAATCGAATCTTTCGGTTTGCGGAGTTTGAGTTCATGGAACCGATGTTGCAGGCGCGTACGATGGAAGTCTGGCGGCCGAATTGGTTGCGGCGCTGGTAACCGGAATCCGGTGCGGTGTGCGGCGACGCAGCGTGTGATTTCGTGCCACAATGAGCTGGCAGCGTCCGGCGTCAGGGAGATGCGAAGGAAATTCGATGGATGGTGTGATCGGCGGAAAAGTCACGGCGGTTCGGGGAACTGTGGTGGATGCCTGGTTTGAAGGCGGTTTGCCGCCGATCGATGCGGCGCTGGAATGCCAGGTCGATCAGCTCGCTTCGGTGACGGCTGTCGTGCATTCTCACCTGGGCCGTTCCTCCGTGCGCGCGATTGCCACGGGCAGTACTCGCGGCATGAAACGCGGGGCTGCGGTGACGTGTCGCGGACTGCCACTGCGAATTCCGGTCGGGGAACAGCTGATCGGCCGCGTGATTGATCTGGGTGGACGACCGCTGGACGGCGGGCCCGAGTTGTCGTGGGACGAAACTCTGCCGTTGTACCGTTCACCTCCGCCGCCTTCCGAGTGCCGTGGCCTGGGAGAGATGTATCCGACCGGAATCAAGGTGATCGATCTGTTCTGCCCGTTCACTCACGGTGGACGTGTGGCGGTGTTCGGCGGCGCGGGCGTCGGCAAGACGGTCGTGTTGACAGAGTTCATCCACAACGCCGTGGCCGAACTGGAAGGCATCGCTGTCTTTGCCGGCATCGGAGAACGGTCGCGCGAGGGACTGGAACTGTGGCAGGAGCTGCGTGATCACGGTTTCATGGACCGCACGGCGATGGTCTTTGGTCAGATGAAGGAACCTCCCGGCGCGAGGTTTCTGGTCGGCCTGGCGGCGCTGTCTGTGGCAGAGCACTTTCGAGATGTCGGAAAGAAGGATGTGCTCTTCCTGGTCGACAACGTGTACCGGCACGTGCAGGCGGGAATGGAGGTATCCGGACTGCTGGGGCGCCTGCCGTCCCGCGTCGGATACCAGCCGACTCTGGCCGCTGACATCGCGGCTCTGGAGGAACGCATCACGGCCACGCGGCACGGCGACATGGTTTCGGTTCAGGCGATTTACGTGCCCGCCGACGACTATTCCGATCCGGCGATCACTCACGCCTTCTGGCACATGGACAGTTCGCTGGTGCTGTCGCGAGACGTGGCTGCCGAAGGCTTGTACCCGGCGGTTGACCCGCTGGCTTCGTCGTCGAAGGCGCTTGACCCGTCCATCGTCGGACAGCGGCACTACGATGTCGCTCAGGAGGCCCGCCGCGTCCTTGGACGTTATGAAGAATTGAAGGATCTGATTTCCATGCTGGGAATCGACGAGCTTTCCGGTGAAGACCGCAGGCTTGTCGGGCGAGCGAGGCGGGTGCGCAATTTTCTGACTCAGCCGTTTTTTGTTGCCGAAACGTTCACCGGCATGCCGGGCCGCAACGTGCCCGCGTCCGCGACGGTCGCCGGAGTGGAAGCGATCCTGAATGGCCGATGCGACACGATTCCCGAAGACCGATTGTTCATGATCGGTGCCCTGGAGGAAATCGGGCCGCACGAATCGTCGGAACTGAAGGCGTCATGACTCGAAGGACCCTGCACGTCACCATCCGCACACCGAGCGAGACGATCGTCGACCGAGACGTCTCAGCACTGCGTGTGCCGACGCACACCGGGCAGGTCGGTTTGCGGCCGCAAAGCGAGCCGTCTGTGCTGGCGGTGGAAGCCGGCTTGATTGTGCTGCGCGGCGACGGTGTTCGGCAGGGCAACAGTGGGCCGCAGGGCGACAGTGGGCCACAGGGCAACAGTGGGCCACAGGGCAACAGTGGGCTACACGGCGGCGGTACGCAATATGCAGGTACAGCGGGCGGGCTGCTGCACACGGACGGCGAAACGGCCAGCCTGCTGACTCCACTCGCCGTGGCGGGCGACGATATCGATTCGGTTTCCCGGCAACTGGATTCACTGTTGTCGGCGCCGAGCGAAGAAATGGAAATCCGCCGGACGCTGGGTCGGCTGGAGACCCGCATTCTGCAGGAACTGCATCGAGGTGAGGAAACAGGTGGCAACCAATGACGGCCGTCCCGATGCCTTCGTTCAAGACGGGCTCGACCGGATTCGACCATCGCAGCGAAGGACATTGAATTCCGCGTTGCACGTAATGAAAGCGGCAGCCACGTGATGCATCCCACGAACCGGACAACTCGAACGGATCCACGGGCGGCCGTGCATCGCGACGGTGCGCGCCTGGCGCGGCGTGAGAAGGGACATCGCAGTTTCTGGCAGTCACTGAGTGTGCTGGGAATGGTCGGCTGGCCGATCGCAATGGGCTCCGTCGGCGGAAGTCTGCTGGGCCGATATCTGGACGTACAATGGGGAACCGGAGTTCGCTACACGCTGATGTTCATGACGGCCGGCGTTTTCATCGGCTGTTACGCGGCATGGAAATCGGTGACGGGCAGGCATGATTAACGCATTCGATCCACAGACGGGCATCTGGCTGTGCGCGGGGCTGTTGGCCGGGCTGGCGCATGTGACGATGCTGTGGCGGGCCGCTCATCGGCTGACCAGTTGGGCGCCCGTTTTCGCGATGGCACGCTTTGTCGTTGTGGGCACGATCCTGACGGCCGCTGCCCTGGCGGGACACGTCGCTGCGGCGGCCATCGGCTGGACGATCGGTTTTGCGATCCCTGCCACCTTGCTGGCGTTCCGCAGGGCGGTTGCTCCGACCGGGAACCAAACGCAATCTTCGTCGAGGGGACAGCTCAACTGATGCATCTGAGAATCTTTGGTGACCCGGTTCTGTTTCGACTCGGCCCCGTTCCGGTGACGGAGACGATGGTGACGTCGTCGGTCGTGACGGTCGTGCTGATCTCAGCCGCATTGGTTCTCCGACACTTCGTCCGGTGTCATCCGCAACACGCGATGTCGGTAGCGGCGTTTGCGGCCGTGGAGAGCTGCGATCGTCTGGTCGCGGACATCGTCGGCAGGCGTCACGTGCTGGTGGCGACGCTGACGGGCAGCCTGTTCACCTTCATTGCGGCGTGCAACATCGCCGGACAACTGCCGGGAGTGCATCCGGCAACCGGCAGCCTGGCCACAACATCGGCCCTGGCGGCGGTCGTTTTCTTCAGCGTGCCGATCGCCGGCATTCGAGTTCACGGCGTGTGGGGCTACATCAGGCGTTATTTTCGCCCGAACCCGCTGCTGATGCCGCTGCACGTGATCTCCGAGTTGTCGCGGACGCTGGCACTTGCCGTTCGCTTATTTGGAAACATCATGTCCGGTCATCTTGTGGTCGGATTGCTGGTGGCTCTGGCCGGCTTTCTGGTGCCGACTCCGATCATGGCGCTCGATCTGCTGATCGGATTGCTGCAGGCCTACATTTTCGCAGTTCTGGCGACGGTCTATATCGGCGCGGCAATCAGCGCCGGGGAGGAATAGTCACTGATGAAAGACGAAACAATCATCGCCATTGTGGCGATGGCGGGAGCGGCGCTGACGATGGCTCTGGGCGCCATCGGCGCGGCGATCGGTGAAAGCCGCATCGGAGCGGCGGCCATGGACGCTCTGGCTCGCCAGCCGGACGAAGCTTCGTCAATCACGCGGACGCTGTTCGTCAGTCTGGCAATGGTCGAGTCCACGGCGATTTTCTGCCTGGTCATCGCTTTGATACTGCTGTTTGCGAACCCCTTTACCGGCACCACGGGCGGATAGTCGTGTCGCCGACACTGACCACGTTTTTGTTCGAGGCCGCGAATTTTCTCACGCTGGCCGCTGTTCTGGCCTGGCTGTTCTTCAGGCCCGTGCGTCAGGCATTGCGCAACCGTTGTGAGAAGATGGAACTCGAAGAACAGCAGACCGCGGAAAAACTGGCCGATGCCCAGCGGATGCAACAGGAAATCAACGCCTCCCGCGACAACCTGCAGCAGGAATTGAATGCGACACGCGACCGGGAACTGAAAGCCACGCGTCAGCAGGCCCAGCGGATCGTTGCCGACGCACGAAAAGCCGCTGACCATGAACTGGAGCTCGCCCGCCGGCAGTCAGTCCGCATGTCTGAAACTCAGCAGGAAACTCTGGCCCGTGTGGCTGCGCACGCCGCCGCGGATGCCGTGGGTCATCTGTTGCAACAAATCGCCGGGCCGGATCTTCACGACGCGCTTGTGGAATCCGCGTGCCGGCAAATTGGGATTTTGTCGGCAGACCGTCTCGGAACGGTCAAAGTCGAATCGGCACGTGAGCTTTCTGAGCAGCAACGGGCCTCGTTGACGCAGGCCCTTGGTTCGGCGGGGCCCGGTGCGGATTTCAGAACCATGGACGACTTGCGAGCCGGAGTTCGAATTCTGACGGCTGACGGTCTGATCGACGCGTCGGTCGGCGGGTTGACCGGCTTCGCTCGCCAGTCACTGGTCAGGGAGTTGAATCATCATGCCAACAATCACAATCCTCTACGCGACACATCCACGTAGTCGAGCGACCGCAATCTCGGGTCTCAGGCGATGGAACCGGCTTGAAGCCGGTGCTGTTTTGAACCATGGCGACGTCGTCGACTGCTCGACTCGACCACGCCGCCTGGACACTCGCGGCACAACAGAAAGTCACCAGCTTTGCCGGATGTGATTCCCACAGTCGCCGAACAGCTCGCCGCAGCGGCGAAAACGGTGCGTCTGGCCGACGGGCTACAGCCGCGGGGTGTCGTTCGCAGCGTTGGCGATGGAGTCGCAGCGGTGTCCGGCCTGGAAGACGTGCGGTATGAAGAACTGCTCGTCTTTGATTCCGGCGCGTTCGGCATTGCCTTCGACCTGCGAAGCTGTGACCTGGGAGCTGTGCTGCTGGCGGGCGCTGCGCAGGTACGCGAAGGCGACGGAGTGGTCGGCATGAACCGGCTGCCCGATCTGCCGGTTGGTCCGGAAGCTCTGGGCCGAGTGCTGGATCCGCTGGGAAATCCGCTGGACGAGGGGCCTCCGCTGCGGGGCGAACACCGCTTTCCGCTGTTTCGCCCGGCACCGGAAATCATCGAGCGGTGCAGCGTCGAACGGGCGCTGTGGACGGGAGTCACAGCCGTCGATGCCGCCATTCCCATTGGTCGCGGCCAGCGGGAACTGATCATCGGTGACCGCAATGTCGGCAAGACCGCTCTGGCCATCGACTTCGTCGCCGCTCAAAAGCCGGGTGATGTGGCCTGCGTCTATGTCATGATTGGACAGCCGATGTCGCGCGTGAGAGCACTGCGTGACGCGCTGGAACGTGCGGGCTGCCTGTCCAACACAGCCATCATTGCGGCCTACGCGTCGGACAGTCCCGGATTACAGTACCTGGCGCCGCAGGCCGGCGCGTCGCTGGCGGAATCGTTTCGCGACGCCGGGGGCCACGCGCTTGTTGTTTACGACGACCTGACCAAGCACGCGGACGCCTATCGTGAACTGGCGCTGCTGCTGGACCGGCCGCCGGGGCGAGAAGCCTATCCCGGTGACATCTTCTACCTGCACGCCGAATTGCTGGAACGAGCGGCGGCGATGAGCGATCAGCGCGGCGGTGGATCGGTGACGGCGTTCCCTCTGGTGGAGACAACCGACGGCGACATTTCGGCCTATATCCCCACAAATCTGATCTCAATCACCGACGGTCAGATTTACCTGGACACTGGCCGCTTCGAACGTGACCTGCGACCGGCCATCGACATCGGTCGCAGTGTCTCGCGGATCGGCGCAGTCGCACAGCCGCCGCCGATGCGCCGGGCCGCGAAGAACCTGAAGATCCAACTGTCCCGGTTTGAATCGCTGGAAAAGCTGTCGCGAGTCGGTCTGGACATTGATGTGACAACGCAGGGCACGCTGCGGGAAGGCAACATCCTGCGAGCGCTGCTGCGACAGTCCCGGCTTTCGCCGCGCAGCATCGCTGTCCAGGTTCTGGCGCTGACGGCGGTCTCCGAACACTGGCTGAGCGACCTGAAACCCTGGCAGGCCGTCGTCGCCGCGGAGGCGCTGGTCGAAGTGGCCCGCCGGCAGGCACCGGAAATTGTGGCGGCTCTGGATCGCGGTGAAGAGCCCGAAGGAAACTGGCCAGACGCCATCAAGCCTCTCGTAGCGGAAGCGCGAAGTCGCGTTCCGGCGCAGGATCGATGATCATGAAACGCCAGCAATACCTCAGGCACCGCCTGGAAACTCTGGCAGCACTGCAGGACGCTGTCAGTGCCATGCGTTCGCTGTCGGCGCATCATTTCCGCCGTGCGCGGCAGGCGCTGACGGCCGCACGGCAATACCGCAGCGAAATGGAAACGATGGTCGCGGAAATCGGCATTCACCAGCCGCTGCACGCCGGTGTTCCCGCCGGACTGCTGGTTGTCGCATCTGACCTGGGTTTGTGCGGCGACTACAACGCCAGGCTTTCTCAAAGGGCGGTTGAGGAAGCCGGGACGTACGAAGCCGGGACCGTCTACTCCGTCGGCCGGCGCGTCAGAAGCGTCCTGGCCAAAAACGGTATCGATCCCGCACGCTGCTACGACGCTCCGGCAAGTTACGAAGGTGTGTCGCGTTTGCTGCTCGGTCTGGCTCAGGACGTGTTGACCGACTACCTCGCAATGAAAATCGGCACTCTGCAGGTGGTCTCAGCCGGGTTCGACGGAGTCGGTCACTTCACTCCGCTGTCGGTGCGAGTGCTGCCGATCGCACCCGTCAACGCCGCCAGCCCGCTGCGCCGTTCACCCTACGTCGACGCGAATCATCTGACGACGGTCGCCGTGCGCGAGTACCTGTACATCACGCTCTATGAAATCCTGCTGGATGCTTTAGCGGCCGAACACGGCATGCGGCTGATGGCTGCGGAGTCCGCTCTGGAATGGCTCGACACAACCGCCGCAGCAACCGCGAGGCGACTCGCGGGAGCCCGCAGCGAAGCGTCCACTCAGGAACTGCTGGACATCGTCTCCGGAAGCCGGCAGCGCTTTCGATTTCAGGCTGATTGAGCCTCAGCCGGATGATAGCCCGCGACCTTCACCCTGCTTCGTCAACAGGTCTTCAAGCTCGTCGATCAGGTCCGCCTGCGCGGCGATGATTTTCCGGCGTGCAGTATCGACATCAAAGAAGTCAGCTCGGTCGACCTCCGGGAATTCAACCTGCTGACGGGAATGCGGCGGCCACTCAAGAGAAAATGTGTTGCTGATGATCGCAGCCGGATCGCAATCGCCCTCGAACGCCCAGGCATGCACAATTTTGCCGCCTTTCTGCGTTACCGGTGTCAGCGCAATGAATGGACCGGCTGGCACGACACCGGTTTCCTCCCGAAATTCACGACGTGCAGCCGTCAGCAGATCTTCATCCGGTTCGGCCTGCCCTTTCGGAATGGACCAGGCTCCGTCGTCCCGGTTCGCAAAGAACGGCCCGCCGGGATGCACCAGCAGCACCTGGACGCTGCCGTCGGAAACAATGCGGTACATCAGCAAGCCGGCGCTGACACGCAATGTCGCCACAAACGTCGCTCCGGTCACCTGGACAGAAATCGGATCAGCCAGACGATTCCCGTCAGCACCAAACTCACAATAACGCACGACACAACCGGGAAGTAGAATCGAACATTGCCGCGTTCCAGGCTGATATCGCCCGGCAGCTTTCCCAGCCACGGGATCGACGGAACCAGCAGCCAAACGGCACCGATCCCGGCAATGATCAGCCCGGCGACGACCAGAAGCCAGGCGGGATGCTGTGTCATGCTGTTTGCCTCGCGTTTGTCGCGGCGTTGCCTGGCCGCTTTTGCCGCGGTGACGATTTTTCGACGCGCCGCCGGCCGCGATGCCGGACGCTGCTCACGGTTCGTCGGGTTGATCGGGCGTGATCGGATGCGGAGCACGGTCCGGGGAAAAGCGTCCGTGGTCCAGAAAGTAGACTGTTGCTCTAACTGGTTCTTCGCTGGCCATCAGAAACGAATGCAGCACCGGCACCAGCAGAAAGTCGCTGGCTCCCGGCAGCCGCGCACTGCGGACAGTCACGGTCGTATCGTTGTCGCCGGGAAGCAGCGGGTTGAATCCTCTGGCTGCTCCGCGACCTCCCGCAATGATTCCGAATTCGAATTCCGGAATGGGAAGTTCACTGGCGATACCGCCGTGACCGCTGGCAAGCTGAGTTCCGGCCGGTCCGTAGACGGCTTTGAACAGCGCGTTGTTCTTAAAACGGTCGGCGATTTCCGCTCCGCGATTGGGCACTCCCAGCATCACCGCCCGGTGCAGCCGCGGTTCGTTGTAGTGCTGAAGGAAGCTCCGCAGCACGATGCCGCCCATGCTGTGGGCGACAACGTCGATGGACGTGACTTCATCGCCGAGTGATTCGATGACGCTGTGCAGAAACGCGGCGGAATTTTCAATGGCCACGCGCGTGCTGGGATAGTCAAACCGGACCACCGCATAGCCGTCATTCCGCAACGCCGTTTCCATGGCGTGAAAGGACTTTGACGACCGAATCAATCCGTGGATCAACAGCACGGCCTTGCCCTGCATCGGCGGGAGCTGCCGTTCGACGCGGATCGTTTCCAAACGCGCCCGGCATTCTTCCAGCGTTCCGCTGGAGTGACGTTTGTCGTCGGGATCCAGCAACCGATAGTGGCCGGTGATGACATTTTTCTGAATTCTCCAACCGTGCAGATGATGCACGTCACCCCAGAACTGACGGCCTCCCAGCGTCTTCGAGGTGACCGGAAGCTTCACTTCCGAAGACCGGGCTTCGGCTGGTCCTTCGTCCGCGTTGACGGTGGATGAAACCGGTTCTGCCATCAGCATCATTCCCGCAATCAGAGATACCGCAAGGACCGCGGGTCGACGCAGTCGCAGGTGTGTTCGCCCGGTTCTGTGGAGCCTCATGCCATCAGTTCCTGAGTGTTCAACATCAATGCGCGCGGATTCTACGACTCGCGGCGCTGGAAATGAATGTCAGTTATTTCGGTCCAGAGTTCAAAGTATCGGCACGACGCCATTGCCCCGAGCCAGCAGCGGCGCGACCACACGCGGCGTGGCCAAATCGCCGTGCTTTCCCGATGGCCCGGCGTTAGAATCCACTGCGGTCGCGGTCGAAACCGTGCCGCTGGATTTCCACCGATGACGGCGGTTCGATCCTTCCGGCAGTTCGACAACAAAGAGGAGTTCTTCGATGAGAAAACGACTTCCCGCGCTTCTGCTGGTGGCGATCTGCTGCACAGCGACCGGAGAGATCTGCCAGGCCTGCCTGAACGATGCCGAACTTCCACAGCACGAGCGTGAATTCCGGTCTCAGTACGAAGGACGGCCGCCGATGCTAACGCGTAACAAACCGGTCGCTCCGAACCTGACGATGATGTCGGCGGGTGGCTGGCTGCTGCTGGCTGGTTCGACGGCGCTCGCGCTGGTGAAACGGAAGGTCCGAACGGAAGCCGGAACCGAATAATGTCGTCCCGGAAAATTCGCGTCATCTTCGTGCTGTTCGGCGCGGCCGCGGGTACTGTTGCCGGCTGCATCGTGGGATTGCTGGGCGCACTCGGCTCGGGCCGGGATTTTTCGTTTCTGGCAGAAACCGCTCCGCTTCCCTATCACGTCCCGCAGTATTCCGGCGGCGTTTCCCTGCGGCTGGCGATGGTTCACGACGTCATCCATGAGCGATTCCCGAAACACGGTTCGGCTCATTATGAAGAACGAAACCGCGCGACTCGCGAAAAGCTGACCGGTCTGTCTGCCGACGATCCGCAGCGATTCGCCCTGATTGACGATCTGGCGGTCGGCCTCGATCGCCTGCGGCGTTCCGAAGAAGGGATTCCGATTCTCCGGGACAAACTTGCCGCGCAGCAGGCTTCCGGGCAATCAGGGCGAGACCTGTACACGACCTACGCGAATCTCGGAACGCTGCTCATTCATGCCAGCTTTGCGACCGCCATCGCCGGCGACGACAAAGCGAAGGCTGACTTCCGTGAGGGCGTCGGTTTCATCCGCTCGTCGGTCGAAGTGAAGCCCGAGGCTCACTTTGGACGCGAACGCTGGCAGGCGGCGATCGCGGAGTTCCTGCTGGCGGCCATGGAAGATCCCCGGCTGCTGTCGACGTTCGACTGCCTGGGCAACCGACTTGACCTGGATATCACTCATGCGTTGGACCGGGAGATCGCGGCCTGGGATACAGGGTACTCCCGCACAACGGACGTCACGTTCGGCAGGGGGGATGCCGAGTACGGTGTTCCCGAATTCTTCAAGCAGGACGTCGATCCGTCAGATCCGATGATGTGGGAAACTCTGAAGCCAATCCGCGAGCACATTACGCGGGTCGGTGCCGAGCGGGAATGGGACAGCGTCGATGTTCCTTCGCACCGCAAGCCCGTTCCGTTCGATGAGCCGGTTTTGGGAATCATCGGCATGTGGCGACAGGGCGGGGGCGCTAATCCGCATTTTGCACTGGCGCTGGGAGAGACAATGCTGCGAGTTGGGCAGCGTTATATCGCATGGACCGCGTTCGCTCGCGCGTCATCCATGGCGGATCGATTCTGGCCGGATCCGGAGGTGCAGGAGTTTCTGCGACAGCATTGTCGGCAGCGTCAGCAGATGATTGCCGCGTCGATAGCTGCGACGGACGACGATGGTCGCTCCGTCGACGACGTCGCCTCGCGGGAGTCTCCACAGGGCCAGGCGGTGATGCTCAGTCTGCTGGAAAAATTCGAGGCGGAACTGGCTTATGGGCAGCAATACCAGCAGGATTATCAGCAATTCGAAGCTTCGCAAATCGCGGCCGGCGCGGAACTGGATGCCGTCGGATTTTTTGATGGCTTCAACGAAGCACGTGCCCCAATTGCGTCACCGGTCGGGAGCGAAGAAGTTTTTCTCTATGCTCCAGGCAGGAAACGGTCTCAGTTCAGGGGCGCCTACATCAAGTCATCAACAGTATTGGGCGCAGGGCTGGGAGCGACGCTGTTTCTGATGGTGTCGCTTTGTATTCCGGGCAAGCCCGGACGTCAGGCGGGCAGCGAGAAGCCTCGGAAGACCGACGACGAAACGGTGGCCTGGAAGAGTGAGCGATACGACGCACGAGCAGAATGATCCGATGAGCAATCCTGTTCACAAATTGCTGACACCCGTTCGCAGAAGACTGCGCTGGAGGGCGGTGCTGTTGAGTTTTCTTGGCGGAGTTTCTGCGGGAGCGATCGCCGTCGTGCTTCTGAGTGCCGCGGCACGCGCGGCGGTTGTGACCGGACTTGTCGAAGCTGTTGCGATGTGGCGGTCCGCGCTGGTCATTCCCTTCGTCACGGGATTTCTCGCGGCGATTGTTTCCGCGATGCAGCGATTGCCGTGGAAGTCGGCGGCCGCGGCCGTCGATGCTCACCACCACCTTAAAGATCGAATCGTGACGGCTCTGGAATTTGCTGGCAGCGAGCAGCCTTCGGAACTTGCAGCGGCTGCAGGTGAAGGATGCGGTCCGACACCTGCGAGACGTCGACGCTTCGCAGGTTGTGCGAATCGGTCTGCCGAAATGGGCCTGGTGGACTCCGGCCAGCGTCGCCCTGGCTGTGCTGGTCGCGTTGCTGCCTTCGCATGAAAAACTTATCGAAGCGGCAGCGGCGCCGCTGGACGAATCGGCCGCCATCGCTGACCGCGTCGATGACGAACTCGACGACCTGCAGCAGGCCGCGCAGGAATCCGGGCTTGAGGAATTCGAACGGCTGGTGAATGAGCTGCGCAAGCAGACGGCTGCGTTAAAGGATCCCGAAGCTGACCTGCCGACAGCGCTAGCGACGTTGTCCGATATGCAGCAAAAGCTTCAGCAACTGCAGACGGAACTCAGCATTGCGGCGACAGATACGCAACTGAAGTCGCTCGGCGAAGCACTGGAAACGGCGGAACCATTTCAGCCGGCTGCGGAAGCGTTGAAGCAGGGAGACCTCGCCGGTGCAGCCGACAAGCTGAAGGCAGCCGATCCGGAAAGTCTGGACGCCCGGGAGGCCAGGGCCGCCGCGGAAAAGCTCGCGGAGGTTTCCAAAGCCATGCAGGATGCCGGCATGAATGAACTGAGCGAAAAGACGTCCAGCCTCGAGCGACGCCGTGCGAGATCAGCAGGCCGATGCCGTTCAGAAGTCGTCCGAAGACGTTGCCGAGCAGATTCGCCGGCATGCGGTCCGCAAGCAAATGTCTGAAATGCTGCAGACTCAGTCCATGAAGCTTGCCGAAAGCAGGAATCAGATGCGTGCCGGAGCGGCGAAGGTCGCGGGAGAAAGCCAGCAGGGCAGTGAGACTCGAAACCTGGCGAAAGGAACCACGAAGGCTCGGTCCCGCAATTCCAGCAGCAGCACCGGCGCCAAAACGGCCGGCAACGTCGACGGGGAAAAAACAAAGCTCGAAAGTGAGCGGCAGATGGCTCGCCTGACCGGACAGCTTGGCGAAGACGGCGCTACGGACATTGAAACGGAGTCTGGTGAATTCACTCCCCAGGAAGCTCAGCGCGAAGCGCGGGAAGTATTTGGCCGGTATCAGAAAATGTCCGACGCCGTGCTGGACGCCGAAGCGCTGCCCGCCGGCTATCGGCAGACGATCCGGCGCTACTTCGAATCGATCCGCCCGGCTGGCGGCAATCCGGCCGCTTCGGATTCGTCGGCACAATGACGGCGGAGCGTTCTCGGGAATGGGCGGAATTGTGAACCACGGGAATCCGGCGAGCGCTCTTCGCGGATTTTCGAACGGCGATTAGACTGCCGCACATGACCGGTTCCGTGTCTGACGAGTCGGCATCGGTCGCGCCGGCGTCGCGAGGCAGCGGGCGTGCAACGGCGATCGTTCCGGCTTTCGGTGAAGGAGTGCGGTGTCAACATTTCCGTCTGCACCTGACGACGAAACGCTGGTCGATGGCATTCACCTGAGTATTCTGGCGCAGCCGAACGACACGACCTGCGGCCCGACGTGCCTGCAGGCCGTTTATGGCTACTATGGCGACGTCGTTTCTCTGGACCAGGTGATTTCTGAAACACCGGCGCTTGTGGATGGCGGCACTCTGGCTCCGATGCTGGGTCAGCACGCGATTCGCCGCAACTATCAGGCTGTGATCTACACGTTCAATCTGCGCGTGTTTGATCCGACGTGGTTTGATGCCGACGGAAACGCCATCACGGACTTGTCGCAAAAACTTCAGGCGCAACTGGACGTCAAGCACGACGACAAGCTGCGGCTGGCCGGCGACGCGTACCGCAACTTCATTCTGAGCGGCGGCACCATTCGGATGGTCGACCTGACGCGTGAAATCCTGAGGCGGTATCTGAGTCGCGGCATACCGATTCTGACAGGACTCAGTTCCACGTTTTTGTACCGCAGCGCACGAGAGATCGGCGCGACGTGCGAACCGGACGACATCCGCGGAACGCCGGTGGGACACTTCGTCGTGTTGTGCGGCTACGATCGCAAACGCAAGCTGGTGCAGGTTGCTGACCCGTACCTGCCGAATCCTGTCGCGCCCAGGGAAAACTACTATGTCATCGGCGTTGACCGCGTGGTCAGCGCCGTCCTGCTGGGTACGTTGACGTATGACGCCAATCTGTTGATCCTGACACCCCGGAAATAGGAATACCCAAAATGGGACTGTCAGCCGGAGGCATGCCGAACATCATCCCGATTCCGAAAGTCGCTCCGCCAATCCGATGCTGAATTCAAAAACGAGGGAACAGATGTCGTTGAGGAGAGATGACACCAGGGATCGGATGAGATGGATGTCGCCGTACGAGATTCGCGCGGCTGCACCGTCCGCGGGAGCTGCACTGTCCGCGGGAATTGTGTCGGGCTCAACGTTCAGAATAAGGATCACGCCGTGTCGACACTGATCGTCGTGAATGACCCGAAGGAATGGACGTTCGAGATTCCCGGTGTCGATGTTGTCGACGCCCGGAACTACCTGACGAAGTCGGAGTTCAGTGAACTGCGTTCCGTCAAAGTATTCAATTTCTGCCGCAGTTTTCGGTACCAGAGCATCGGCTATTACGTCTCACTTCTGGCGGAAGCTCGCGGTCACCGGCCTCAACCCAGCGCGAACGTCATCCGCGATGTGAAATCGCCGGCAATTGTCCGGCAGGTCTCTCAGGAACTGGATGAACTGATCCAGAGCAGTCTGTCGCACCTGCAGTCGTCGCAGTTCAAGCTGAGTGTTTACTTCGGCCGCAACCTTGCGAAGCGGTACGATCGCCTGAGCCTGCACCTGTACAACCTGTTTCAGTCTCCGCTGCTGCGAGCACAGTTCTTTCGCGAAAAGGACGGCCACTGGACTCTGCGATCCGTTTCCACCATCGCGCTGAATGACGTGCCGGAGTCTCATCGCAGCTTTCTGAAAGACGTTGCCAGCCAGCATTTTTCCGGCCGCGGCGGGCGCGTGAAAAGGAAGTCGCCGCTACGCCACGACATGGCCATTCTGCACAATCCCGACGACCCGGAACCGCCGTCAAACGCGCAGGCGATCAAGAAATTCGTCAAAGCTGCCGAATCGCTGGGCATTCGAGCGGAACTTGTCACGCGCGACGATTATGCGCGGCTGGCGGAATTCGACGCGTTGTTCATTCGCGACACGACCTACGTCAATCACTACACCTACCGGTTTTCCAGCCGCGCGGCGAACATGGGACTTGTTGTGATTGACGACCCGGTTTCCATCGTCCGCTGTACCAACAAGGTCTACCTGGCGGAATTGCTGTCGCGTCACAAAGTGGCGACGCCAAAAACCGTCGTCGTGCATCGTGACAACGCGGAAAGCCTGGAAGCCGAACTCGGCCTGCCGTGCGTGCTGAAGAAACCCGACAGCGCGTTTTCAGCGGGAGTCACAAAAGCTCGAACTTCCGAGGAACTGCAGTCAACGCTGAAAACTCTGCTGGACGAATCCGACCTGATCGTGGCTCAGGAGTTTCTGCCGACAACATTCGACTGGCGCATCGGCGTGATTGATCAAAAGCCGCTGTACGCGTGCAAATACCACATGGCGCCCAATCACTGGCAGATTGTCCGGCGTGACGAACACGGCGGCAGCCGCTACGGGCGAGTCGAAACAATTCCCATCGAACTGGCTCCGCGAAAGGCCGTCAGCATCGCTCTGCGGGCCGCCGATCTGATCGGAAACGGACTGTACGGCGTCGACGTCAAACAATCCGGAAACAACTTCTATGTGATTGAAGTCAACGACAACCCGACGATCGACGCGGGGCAGGAAGACACTGTGCTGAGAGATGAACTCTACCGCCGAATCATGACTGTCTTTCGGCAGCGGATCGAAAACCGGAAGATGGGAGTCCGCGAACCGTGAGCAAGCCGCTGCACCTGTTTGAAGGATACGGTGTCGAGCTGGAATACATGATTGTGGACCGGGAAACACTGTCGGTCCGCCCGATCAGTGACGTTGTGCTGCGTGACGCCGACGGCGCGATCGCGTCCGAAATTGAACACGGAGCACTCGCCTGGTCCAACGAACTGACCGCTCACGTGATCGAACTGAAAACAAACGGGCCGGCGAAGACTCTGGACGGGCTGGCGGATGAGTTTCAGTCACATGTCCGAAAGATCAATCAACTGCTGGAACCCGCCGGCGCCGCTCTGATGCCGACCGCCATGCATCCGCTGATGGACCCCCATCGCGAAATGCACCTGTGGGAACATGACTACAGCCCTGTCTATGAATCCTTTCATCGGATCTTCGATTGCCGCGGACACGGCTGGGCCAATCTGCAAAGCGTGCATATCAACCTGCCGTTTGATGGCGACGAGGAATTCGGTCGGCTGCACGCCGCTATTCGATTGGTCCTTCCGCTGCTGCCGGCTCTGGCGGCAAGTTCGCCGGTTGTCGAAGGTCGACTGACGGGAACAATGGACAACCGGCTCGTCCACTACCGAACCAATGCGAAGGCAATTCCGTCGATTTCGGCACAGGTTGTTCCGGAAGCCGTATTCACGAAGGCCGAATACGAGGAACAAATTTTTGGGCGGATCTATCGTGACATCGCACCGCATGATCCCGATGGAATTCTGCAGCACGAATGGCTGAATGCCCGCGGCGCGATCGCTCGTTTCGACCGGGGAGCGATTGAAATCCGCGTGCTGGATATCCAGGAATTCCCGACGGCGGATCTGGCAATCTGTTCCATCATCGCCGCCGTGCTGAAGAACCTCGTGACCGAAGAATGGTCGACGCTCGCATCACAGAAAGCCGCCGCAACGGACAACCTGGCCGAACTGCTGGTGCAGACAACTCGCGACGCTCAGGCGGCGGTAGTCAGCGATGGCGGCTACCGGGGACTGTTCGGCATCGATGGTGTCTCTTCGCTGACGGCGGGTGAGATCTGGCGAACGCTTGCCGGACGGCTGACGTCCGCGGACATTCCCGATCCGCGGATTCGTGCCGCGATTGACAACATCGTTGAACACGGCACGCTGGCGCAGCGAATCACGGCGCGATTGGAGCGCAATCCGCAGCGGGCAGCAATCGTCGCTGTTTGCCGGGAACTGATGGACTGCCTGGCCGACGGGCGAGCATTCATTGCGTGACAAACCCGCAACAGCGCACGCCCGGCAGGAACCTGGCTCCTGAGAAGTGCCTGCCGAGGCAATCAGACGCCATCGTTCGGCGGAAACCCACTTTTCGTTTCTTAAGGATCGCCGATGCAGCGTTTTTTCACCTGTGAACATGCAGGGAACAGTGTTCCTGATGAGTTTCGATTGCTGTTCGCGGGGCACGAAGCCGTTCTGGAGACTCATCGCGGCTACGACATCGGAGCATTTCAGGTTGCATTCCGCATTGCGCGCGAAGTGTCCGCGCCGTTGTTCCATTCGATGGTGACTCGCCTGTTGGTGGACCTGAATCGGTCAACACATCACCGGTCCCTGTTTTCCGAATTCAGCCGGGTGCTTGACGAAGCGCACCGCGAAGACGTATTGCGGCGGTTCTATTTTCCCTATCGCCGAAACGTGGAAAATGCGATTGGTCAGTTTATCAGTGAAGGCTGCCCCGTTCTGCATGTGTCGGTGCATTCCTTCGTCCCGGAACTGAACGGCCGCGTGCGCAATGCGGACGTCGGCCTGTTGTACGACCCGGCGCGGGCCACGGAAGTCGCGTGGTGCGCGGCCATGCGAGCGTTGCTGAGGCACTGGACTCCGGAGCTGCGGGTCCGCCGAAACTATCCGTACCTGGGAACGGCGGACGGCTTCACAACGCACCTGCGGAAGCTTTGGCCGAATTCGCAATACGCGGGCATTGAGCTGGAAATCAATCAGAGGATCCTGGCCGACCCGCGCGACGCGCAAGTGCTCACGGACGACCTCCTCCAGGCGATTCTGGAGATTCGCTGACGTGATGAACGGCGGTGGCCGCAGCGTCGTTCAGAATGCTCAATGCCGGCTTGCCGGAAAACGATGCCGCTCCGATGACCGCGCCGAAATAGAAAACAGCCGCCGCGACTGCTCCGATCAGTAACCGCCGCGAGTCGAACAGCCGCGTTGACTCGTCTGATGAGAAGCTGCGAGATGACACGTGGGAATTCGTCAGGAAAGGTGACATGGACAGTTGGGATTTCGTCGCCCGATCGTAGCGACGATGGCCGCCGAACGCAAAGTCCGATCGACCGCGACTGGCCTGCCGTGTGTGCATCTGGAAAGTTGGCAGGAATTTGGGAGGACGATGTCCGGGACTGGCGTCGTGATGCCTCTGACCGTAGGATCGCGTACGTGGAACTCGATGCGACCGGCGTTCCTCAGCAGGGAAAACAGGGGGCAAAAGTCGAAGGTCGCATGCCGTGGGTCGGTGTCGTGTTCAATTCACCGCCCATTGATCCTTGTCATCGCGAACGTTGCCGACGACGGCCTGTTGAATGCCGCTGTGTGTCCGGGTTGATGATTCTCGAAGAAATCAGCCGGCAATTGCATCAGCAATGTCATAGCGTCGGTCTGAAGGAAGCGGACATCGTGGTTGCGCTCTGCCAACTGCGAGCCCTTTTCAAGAGCGAACCCAATCCCGGGAAGAACGACTGGGCCTCCCTCAAACCAGCCTGACCGCGAGCTTTTCTGGTGCACACACCTGTTATGACGTTCCCGGCCCTGCGGGAAGGCTGGCGAGCGTTTGCTGTTCGTCCTTCTGCTGGCGACACGGAAATCTCTCGAATCGCAAGACAAAATCTGCCCACCGAGAAGATCCTGTTCCCCGATGAATCTGCTATGAACCATTGGCCGGGCCGCGTGGCAAAGGGAAATCGACCGGTGGCGATGTTGCCCGGACATTCCCCGACGGTGATCGCCGGTGTGTCTGAACCGACACAAACGGAAATATCGCGACCCGGTTCGCAAAGGTTACAGGGGCTCACTGTGAAGACTCCGCAACTCCTCTTCTTGCTGACGGCAGTCGTATTTCCGTCGATCACTGCCGGACCGGTGCGTGCGGACGAATCGCTTTCCAACCGAAACGGTTCCGAACACGTCGAAGTCGAGAACCTGGTCAGGCTGTCAGACCGCGTGTATTCAGGCGGAGAACCGAAAACTGCGGAGGCGTTCGCTGCACTGAAACGAATGGGAGTCAGGACCATCGTCAGCGTTGACGGCGTTCGGCCGAAAGTGGAACTTGCGAAACGGCACGGTCTGCGATACGTGCATATTCCCTTCGGCTATGACGGTATTCCCTCCGGTGCGACGAATGCCCTGACGGCTGTCATCCGGGAAACCTCCGGTCCCGTATTCATTCACTGTCATCATGGAAAGCATCGCGGTCCCGCGGCTGCCGCGATCGCCTGTCGCGTGGAAGGATCAGCGGACGCTGCGCGCGCCCTGCAGATCCTTACTGATGCGGGGACGAGTAAGGAATACGCCGGCTTGTGGCGCGACGTCGCTGCCTTTGTTCCGCCTTTGCCTGACACGAAGCTGCCGGAACTTGTCGAGGTTGCAGATGTTGAAGCCCTGGCTGAGGCGATGGCAAGACTCAGCCGCAGCTTCGACCATCTGAAGCGATTCCGCAGCATGGACTGGGCAAAAGCGGACGCTGAGACAGCGCCGGAGATCACTGCCAGCCGAGAAGCACTGCTGCTGAGCGAGATCCTGCACGAAACGAGCCGCACCCTGCCGGCAGACAGCGACGCCGAATTCGTCAGGCTGTTGACCGAATCGGACGAACTTGCGTCGACGCTGCTGATTGATGTTCGTGAAGAAAAAGTCGACGCTGCGAACCAGGCGTTCGACAGGCTCAGCGACTGCTGCCATCGCTGTCACGTTCGATTCCGCGATTGAAATGCCGCTCGGCAGCCGACGGTTCACACTTCCCAGTTCGATATCGCTTTCGCGTTCCCGCGGCCGGCACCAGCAAAGCGATTTCAGGACAGGGATTTCTGCAATCCCGGAATCCTGGCGGACGCGGTCATCAACGCTTCTTCTTTTGCCAGATGCCCAGACCGCGAGCTCTCGCGGCTGCCTCGGCGGCCCGCAACTCCGGTTCCAGGTCGGCGGGCAGCCCGAATCTTGCCAGTAATCGAGCGTTTCCGACTTCCAGAATCTCTTTGTTGACCAATGAACCGTCTTCCGCGTAGACCCATGCCAGAATGCGGCCGTACTGATCTTCCGGGTCCGGTCCGAATCGCAGTGTAACTTTCGTGCCGTCGATGCGAGCTCTCAGCCACTGCGTGGCTTCTTTGGCGTAGAACTCTTCTTCGTGATCTTCACGCTCAAGTTCCGGAGCGTTCACACCGATCAGCCGGACACGCTTGTTGTCTTCCCTGGAAACGAACGTATCGCCGTCCGAAACACGCTTCACGGTGACGATCCGATCGGGCGCGGCGGATTCGCGGGCGGAAATTGTTGGCGAGGACGCTTTCCCGTCCTCCGGTTCCGGGACCGCGGTTTCGAACCCCAGCAGCCATCTGCCGATGGCCAGCACCAGCAGAACGATTGTTGCCCATTGAGCGGGAGTCAGTTTTCGAGTCTTCACGTTTCCGCCGGTTGTCATTTGCTCAGGCATCAGATTCGGAACCGGCGGAAGTTACCACATGCGCCGAAGCGTCGTCATGTCGACCGGCACAGTGGCGGTCAGGAGCGGCGGTCTTTACAGCAGCAGCATCGCCACGTCTGACAATTCGACGCTGATGGAATACGCACGGCCATTCATCGCCAACTGGTCATCGTCCTTGGTGTTGAGCACCAGCAGGTCGATGTCGTGTTCCTGCACAAGCCGGCGATATTCCTGCAGGTGGTGCCCGCGCGTGACGTGGCTCTTGACCTCGATGTTGGGGCCTTCTTCATGAATCGTAACTTCACACGCTTCGATGAAGTCGCGGGCTTCGGCCAGCAGTTGCTCTTCGATCAGCCGTCGGGCATCCGCGGAATCGATTTCCGGGATCCGCTCGATCACGTTCATATAGCGTTCGAAGACGCGATCGTCTTCAATGTGGCACAGCCACATCGTGCCGCCGGTCCGGCACATTCGCGCGCCGTAGTTGATCAGCCGGTTGTCACCTCGAATGTGATCCGCCATCACCATCACGCGGTCACAGCGCGCCTGACACGGACACCGGCTGAGCCGCCGTTCCGGGCAACACGAGTACCGGAATCGAAGTCGTCTGAGTCAGCACGTCCAGATAAACGCCCAGACTGTGCTGAGGAATGAAGGACCGTTCCTGCAGATGTCGGTAGGTCACGATCAGATCCGTGCGCTGGTTGTCGATCTCGGCCAGCAGTTCCGCCACGGTGTGATATCGTTCGCCGGCAATGATGCGCCAGTTGTCGACCGATTCCAGCCGAGAAAGCAGCGGTTGAACGGTCTGCAGTGCCGCCTCAGAATCTGCCGGACTGCTGTCCGTCACGAAGGCCAGGTTCGAAATCGGAATGTCCACGAACGACAGGACCTGCTTGTCGGCGCGGCGAAAGATGGATTCAAATTCGTCGATGGTATCGTTCATGTCTCTCTCTGCGACGCGAATCCGGCGCTGTGACGGCAGCATCGTAGCATCACAACAACCAGCGCACTACGACGACCGAACTCGCTCAGGTCGCAGCGTGCAAGTCGATGCATTCGGAAGGTGCCCGGAAACCCGGAATCGGTGTACCGGCTACCGCGCTCACCGGCCAAAGTGAATCGTTGTTGCCGGCGTTTCCCGGAAAACGCCCGAATTCCCGGACCGCGTGATTCGGCCATTTCCGGGCTTCCGTCGCGGCACCTATACTGCAGACTCCGCTCACGGAAGAGCGATCTCGCAAAGGAATCCGAAATGCCCGTCCAGTTGACTCGACCTGATGTCGCCGACATGGTGCTTCGCACATTTGAGCGGCCCATTCATCCGGAGCTTTTTGAATCGCTGCGAACCTGCACGATTTCCTTCAGCGGGCACAAAGCCACGATTCGCATCGGAAGGTCTGGTCACCTGCTCGCATTTCGGACGGAAGATTCGGTGATTACCGAAGTGGCAACGTCGCGTCACGATTCACTTCCGCAGAATCGCAAAGTTGTTGATCGGCGGCTGATCGGCTACCGCACTCACATGATCGATCTGCCCGGCGTGCGGTACCACTGCAGTTATCAGTTGGAACACGTCCCTCCGGAAATATACCTGCAGTTGCACCGGGAGTTTGAAGCGGACGCGCAGAACGCGGCGCTGGCGGTCACACTTCCCGGAGCAACTGAACACAGTCCCGAGTGCATCAGCCTGATGAAGTGTGACGTGTTGTCGGAAGGGCTGGTGGTGCATGCCTTCCACACGTTTCCGGAAAACGCTGCGGTGCTGAGAACTCAGACGCTGTTTGAGCTGCTGTAGCCCGTCCCGTCCGAAGGAATCCTGATCTTTGAACGACGCGACTCCGTCGCCCTCGAAACCACGCGGCGGGATCGGAGTCCAGTCGTGCCGACGCAGCGGCACGATCGGCTTCCCATCGTGCTGACGGCATTGCGGGCGCGCGACGGAATCACAATGCCAAACACGACGGCGTCGCAGCCCACCGCTGTTCGTGAAAACTGCGGCCACACATCAGCACCGAAGACATGGTTTCCGCCATGCCCCTTCCTGAAAGGCGATCGCGCTTGCGCATCAGGCCCCCGCGTGTCGTTCTGCAGCGGAGCCTTATTCAATTGCCCAGAGGAATATAAGCAAAGCCGTCACTTTGCAGGTTGACCAGCGTCGTCAGCGCTGACACCGCCGTATCGGCGAAGACCACCACGTCCTCGGGTTTGCCTCCCTTGCTCAGCAGCGACTGACCGCAAACATAGATCGCGACACCTGCTTCGTGAAGTTCGTGAAGACAGTCCAGATTCGGATTACCGTCTGTTCCAAACTGTTTTCCGTAGGCATCCGCGTTCAGCACGGCCAGTGTCGCGTCGCCGTGAAGCACAATCGCAATTTCAGCGGTTGCCGATTCCTGTCCGGCGGATTGGTAGATGTTCACAAATCGAGCGACTTTTTCGATCGCGGGATTCAGCACGTCGGGATCACTGCCCTTCGTGACATCAACGACAATCCTGCTGCCGGTGCGAGGCTGCTGTGCGGCTTCCGGAAGTCTGACAACCTTACCGTATTTGCCGATCGCCGGTTCCGTCGCTTCGCGGTATTCGGGTGCCTCGCGGCCGGGCACGGCGTGGTTTTTCATCGCTTCGGCAAATCCCTTCGCGGCGAACTTCGAAACCACCTCCGCGTGCGCCTGAATCAGTTTCGCAACGTAGGGATCATCGGAAGTTTCCGTGACGCGAACACCCTTTTCCGTTTCTTCCCGCTTCATCGTGATCTTATCGGTGTGTCGGAACAATTCGGCGAACAGCGGGTCGCGCAGATGGATCGGCCTGGTCTCTTCGACTCGGCGCTGCATCCACTGAACGTGCTGTTTGATCCTTGCCGCAACCTCCGGTGAATCGGATTCCGTCAGCGTTTCCACGCCATTGGGAAGCTGCTTTACGGTGCGTGTGATCTGTTCATGATTCGTCAGCAGAAAATGGAAATCCTCGCGATCAGCATCGTGCCGCTCATCGGCGCCGCGACCGCCGGCCCCGCGACCGAAGCCGCGACCGAGTCCTCGCCCCGGACCTCGCTGGGCGA